>JBJOPA010000180.1:0-2701 GCA_046051005.1 Bacteroidota bacterium | reverse complement strand
CAATTCTCTTGAAATATCTTCATCTTCGCGTGGAACGAGACCTTGTTCCATAAATTCCACGATGGTCACTTTGGTGCCGATGCTGTTGTAAAAATAGGCAAATTCGACTCCAATCGCCCCTGCGCCTACGATAACCATGCTTTTGGGCTGCGTTTCGAGGCTCATCGCTTTACGATATTCTATTACGTGTTTGCCGTCAATTGGCAAATTTGGCAAGGCACGTGCGCGACCGCCTGTGGCGATGATGATGTGGTTTGCGCTGTAATTTTCGGTTTTCCCTGCCTTGTCGGTGACGACAATTTGCTTGCCTGCCGCCAATTTCCCTTCGCCAAAAATGACTTGGATTTTATTTTTTCGCATCAAAAATTCAATGCCTTTGCTCATGCCGTTTGCGACGCTGCGCGAGCGTGCAATCATGCCGTCAAAGTCTGCGGTTGCTTCGGTGACTTTGATGCCATAGTCTTTGGCATGGCTAATATATTCAAAAACTTGCGCACTTTTGAGCAAGGCTTTTGTAGGAATACAACCCCAATTGAGGCAAATTCCGCCTAGATTTTCGCGCTCAATGATGGCAACTTTCAAACCCAATTGCGCCGCTCTGATGGCAGCTACATAGCCACCCGGACCCGCGCCTAAAACAATTACATCGAAATTCATCGTATTCTTTTTTTATATTTTTTAATGTTTTCCTAAAATATTTTTTCATCAAAAAGCGTTGTTGAGGCAGCGAAATTTGAACGAAAGGCATCATCAAGGCGTGTCATACTGGGGGGGGGCTATTTTTGGCTTTTTCCACCCCATTTTCTTGAAAAATGCGGCGCAAAAGTAGGGCTTTTTTACGAAATGAAAAACGTAAAAAAAAATATTTCTGTAATTTTTGAAAAGTCTTTTTGAAAATTGGATTTTTTTGTAAAAAAAGCGCGGTGAAAAATATTGTATTGAAATTGTAAAACATTGAAAATCAATTGTTTGCATATTTTTTTGCAATTCATTAACTAAATATTTCAGATTAGGCGTACAAAAAAAAGGTCATATTGCGTTTGATTAGGAAAAAATTTATAAATTTGCCTTTGATTTCGTAATGTAATTCGAAATGGAATAACTACGTAACAATTTTGCGCCTTGTCGAGTCTTTCAAGAATTTTTAATATTTTCAAAAAATTGAATTATTTTTTCAATTTCACTACATAACAATACTTTTTTTTTGCTCGAAATTATTTTAAAAACCTATCACATTATTTTTGTTTTTTCTCCCCAATTTTTTTTGAGAAATTCATTTAAGTCTATCATTTTTATTTTCAGTTGATAAAAAAAATCTATTCTAAAAGTATGCTTACTATGAAAAGATGTTTTCTTTTTCTGTTGGTTGGATTGTGTAGCATTCCAACGTTTTTGGCTGCCCAAAACGCTGCAAAAGTGGAAATTAAGCCCGATTTGCGCCTTTACGAAGTCTATGAACGCGCCGATTTGGAGAATTGGACGCGCGAGGCTCCGTTCATCATTGAGCGATTGAACTATTATCTTGACCATTCGTACTACATTTTTGACGAAGCGGAACTGGCTGCAAACGGAAAAGAAAGTACGGAATCGGGAAAAACATACCCGATTGTGGTGATTTCGGATTTGGCAAACGTCAATATTTTGAAATTGGAACGCGACCAAAAACTGAAAACGAGTGCCGTTGAGGAAGTTCGTTATCGAATAAAAGGCACGAAAAAAGTGTTGGTTTTTTTCTCTGAATCTTGGTTTACAGAGAATTTGAATCAGCATTTGCATCGCCATCACTAAATTTGGATTTTTATCCCGTTTTGAATTGAAAAAAGCATTTCAACGGCACAAAACCCTCAATTATACTGGGGGGGGGTGTTTTTTGGCGTGTTTCCTATAAAAAACTTCTAAAAAATATTTTGCATGAAAAATATTTTAACATTTTGTCTTCTTTTTATTGGTCTATTTACGGCTCATTCGCAAAGCGGTGTCAAGTTAGATGCCCTTACGAATAATAGAACGATTGATACTTGCGGAACAGCGTTTTATGACGACGGTGATGCGACAGGTAACTATTCGGCGAGTCAAACGCGGACGATTACGTTTCGTCCAAATGGTGCTGCTGCGGTTGACAACTCCATCAAAATTACGATTAGTCAGATAGATTTGGCTCCTGGTGCGCAACTTTGTTTCTTCGATGGTACGACGACTGCCGCACCTTCGTTAGGTTGTATCACGAGTGCGAACCAATTTAGTCGCAGCCCTTGGGTAATTGCAGCGACGCGGCAAAATCCAAGTCGTGCGGTCACGATACAGTTTACAGCACCTGCGGGTGCGACGGCTGCTGGTTGGGCGGCATTTGTAACTTGCGATTTTTCATGTCAGCCGATTACAGCTCAAATCTATGAGTCCACGCCTGCGATTATGCCGATTGACACAGGTTATATTGATGCGTGTATTGGTCAACAAATTACGTTAAAAGCACGTGGTATTTATCCGCAAAATGGGGTTAATTACACGCAAAATGACACGTTGAGTAGTTTTGAATGGAACTTGGGGGAAGTAAACTCCGCCATTGTGTATGGTCCTGTTATCAATAAAGTATATACTCGGTCTGGTTTTTATAATATTCAGTTGACAATCATAGATACGACAGGAAAATGTCGAAATACGAATTTTATCAATCAACGGGTTCGGATTGCCCCTGAGCCTT
>JBJOPA010000179.1:0-3520 GCA_046051005.1 Bacteroidota bacterium | reverse complement strand
CCCCAGTATCCAACCCATCAAAATAATTTTTTCTCTCCGAAAACCTTATTTTGGGCAAATGATACTGGGGGGTCGCTTTTTTCAGCTATTTTTATGCAAAAATTAGACTTTGAAATTTCCGTTTTCGTCCATTTCTTGCGTAGCCGCCACTTCGGGTTCTGGTTCTTCGTCTTTTTTACCTGTCAACCTTTTCCAAAGTCCGCCGCCAAGTGCCGCAACGCCGATGAAAATCAACTTGATGTATTTCAACAAAAATGCAAAAACACCTACTTTTGCCAACACTTTTCCTGCCACCAAGCCGCCAACGGTCAAGCCAGCCACTTTGTCGAGGCTTGGGTTGAAGTCCGAATAACGATTGCCTTCTGCAAACGTCGCGCCCGAAATGACCGAATTGATGACGGGTTTCACGTCGCCCAACACGCCAATATCGCCAATTGCGTTGAACGACAAAATGCCTTTGCGACCCAACACGCGAATGTCGTAGTTCAACGTATGCTTTTCTTGTCCGCCAAATTGGAGTTCTTTTGCCCAGTGCAATGCTTTTTTTTCTTTGTCATAGAACGGTGCAGCCGCCCATCTGACCAAGTGAATGGCTGGAAAATTTTGTTTTGCACGCGCTGCATTCGACTCGGATTCGCCGCTTTGCATTTCTTTCAACAAGTCGTCGTAGTTGATTTTGTCTGCGTCTTCGTCTTTCACAAAACCCATTTCGTCGTAGCTAATCACAAACGCAAACGAACCGTCTTCCAACGGGTCAGATTTTTCGGGCAACAACATGCCGACAATGTCATCGTCTTGCGGATTGCCCCAAATGTCAGTGACGACGTGTTGCGCCTGTTTTTTATCTAAAAATTTGAATCCCGCAGGCACTTGAAGCTGCGCCATGCCACCGCCCAACGACACCGAACCCGTTTCATATTTGAAACTTTTGCGGATTTCGTCCATCATTTTCTTTTGGTCGGCTTCCGAAGGTTCTTCCTGCGATTTGCTGGCTTCTTTTTTCGGTTTTTCGGGAACGGGTTTGTCTGCATTCACTTGTGTTGCCACCAACAAAAAGGCAGCCGTCACGCCCGCGAGTAAAAACGTTTTTTTCATCTTGAAAATTTAAATTGATTTAAAAAATTATAATACATACAAAATTATACGAATGCAAAATTAAAAAAAAATATTATTCCACAATTATCTTTTCCAATAAAAATATGGCAATTATACTGGGGGGGGGAATTTTTCAGAAAAAACAAATGCCATTTCAGCGATTTTCTCCTGCTATTATTTTTTTCAATGTCACATATTTTTAAAAAAAATATTTATCACGATTTTTAAAAAAAAATATTTCACATAAAAAAGCGGTAAAATGGATTTATCATTTCAATTGTCAGAAAAAAATGACACTTTTGTTGCAATTTTTATAAAAAAAATAATTTCCAAAAAATTTTATATACACTTTTTACATGTCACTAAAAAAAAATTGGGTTATCAATGCAGTATATAAAATTTAGTATATTGTAATATCTTTGTGAGAAGATTATAATCATTTTTATAACAGCCATTTTTATTATTTTTAAACACATTTCTAAAACTAAACTTTTATGTTAACTATTAAATTTTTATCAACATGAGCCAGTATTTTCTACCTTTGGTGTTTGTTGGTTTGATTGGTTGTTTCATGTTTGCTTGCCAATTATTGGCAAAATCTGACTCGAAATAACTTGCCACATGACCATCACTTCTTCATATTTTCGTAGTTTTGTGGCATTTGACGAAAATATCTACTGAAATGCAACTTTTTTCTGACGAAACCTCGCCCCGTTACACCTATTTTGTGTCTGATTTTCATCTCGGCGCAAACGGGCGGTTAGACTCGCGTGCGCGTGAGCAACAGATTTTGCGATGGCTTGACGAAGTGGCAAGCCATGCCGAAGCTATTTATTTAGTGGGCGACGTATTCGATTTTTGGTTTGAGTATAAAACCGTGATTCCTAAGGGTTTTACTCGAATTTTAGGCAAACTTGCGTCGCTCAGAGACGCGGGTTTGCCTATCTTTTTTTTCACGGGAAACCATGATTTGTGGGTTTTTGATTTCTTTGAAAAAGAGTTTGGAATCCCGACTTATCGCGAACCGATTGTGAAAACCATTGGCGGAAAAAATTTTTACATCGGACACGGCGACGGACTTGGCGACGGCGATTATGGCTACAAACTTTTGAAAAAAGTATTCACCAATCCCCTTTGTCAATGGCTTTTTGCGCGGTTGCACCCCAATTTTGGCATCGGTTTGGCGCATCGTTCTTCTCGAAAAAGTCGCGCCGCACAGCCCGACGAAGCCAATCAATTTCTAGGCGAAAACGACGAATGGTTGTTGGGTTATGCCAATAAATTGTCGCAAACGACGCATCAAAACATTGATTATTTTGTGTTCGGACATCGCCATTTGCCGATTGATTGGACACTAAAAAACGCCGCCGCACGTTATGTAAACTTGGGCGAATGGCTCAATTTTTGCTCCTATGCCGTTTTTGATGGCAACGACTTGCAAATCAAATTTTTTGAATCTGAAAAAATGCAACGATTCGATGACGAATTTAAAATTTATACCAATCGTATATAATTTTGTTTTTTTGTTTTTTTTGTCTTTTTTATGCCCCCCCCCAGTATCTGGACAAAATTTTGTCTTGAAACAGACTTTGACGTTGCCTAAAAACACGGCATTTTTCACCACCGACGGGTTGGGACAAATCTATGTGGTGACCCAAGACAACGAAGTTCAAAAATGGACACTCGATGCCGCCACGCCTGTCATTCAACGTTTTTCGGATAAAAAATTGGGAAAAATAAAGCTCATTGATGCCACCAATCCATTTTTTGTGGTCGTTTTTTACGACGATTTTCAGACCATTGTGTTGTTGGACAGGGCAATGTCGCCCGTGCAGTCGTTTGCCCTCGCGGACGTGGGCGTGGCGCAAGCCGTCACCATCGGCATGTCCGAACAAGGCGATATTTGGCTTTTCGATGCCGCCACCAACGAATTGAAAAAAATGCAACGCGACGGCAGACAACTCATTCCCGCCAAAACATTGATTTTTCCGTTGCCCGCGAAAGCGCAAGTGACCCAAATCGTGGCGCGTGAAAATGTGGTCTATCTCAACGTGCCGATGTTGGGGATTTATACGTTTGATAGTTTTGGAAAATTTTTGAGAAAATTTGATATTAAAGAAAATCAACCGATACAATGGACTGAAAAACAATTGATTTACAGAAGTGAAACCGAATTTTATAAATTTCACACCGTCAGTTTGGCGACCATTCCGTTGGTTACGTTGCCCGAAATTGCCAAACATGTACAACAAATCAGGCTCGAAAGAGGAAAATTATTTGCCAAAAATGGCGACGTTTTGAGTGTATTTGGTTTCTAAAAATAAAAAATATTTTCATAGCAAACAGCCGACTGGAAAGACATCAACGCGAAACCTGAAACGCGCATTTTTAGAAAAACAAAAATATTTTTTCAAACAATGTGGGG
>JBJOPA010000178.1:0-10923 GCA_046051005.1 Bacteroidota bacterium | reverse complement strand
TATAAAGGACAAAATAATTATAAAAGAAATGATTGAGAAAGTTCAAAAAGTTTGTGTGAATGCTAAAAAAGCAGAATTATTACCTGATACTCGTTTAGTTGTTACACTTTATCATGAAAATGACAAACAGATTTTAACGATGGATATCAATTTGTTGAATGTGAACGGTCAAAGTTACATTATAAACGATGAAATTAGAGCTTATTTTGGAAAATTGACGAACAACAAGTGGTAAGTATGTCTGTTTGAAATTCAAATACCCTTCGGTATTCAAATATACTGGGGGGTATCTTTTTTGACCCCCGAAACGGCATCTTTGTTAATTGTTTCAAAACGGTTTCTTTTTAATGCTTTATTTTTCAGAAATAATCTACTTTTACGCCTCGTTTGTCTTTTCAATTTTTTTTATCGAAACGTAGCTAATATGAATCAAAATTCCTTCGTCATTGAATTAGAAACCGCGACCGACCGCGACCGCAGACCCATCTACGTGACGGGAACGTTCAACGATTGGAATCCCGAAGACCCAAAATATCGCATGAAACGCTTGGGAAAAGGGCAATATGTCTTCACTTTTGGCGACACCTCGAAGCTCAATTTCCCTATCGAATTTAAATTTACACGCGGCGGCTGGGAAAATAAAGAACTCGACGAATGGGGAAATTCGACCACCAACAGAACCATTGCAAAAAAACCGACCGAAACCGTCCGTCAAAAAGTGGCAAATTGGGCAAGTTATGGCTTGACATTCGAGCCGCGTTTGTTGCCCAAAATCGAAATTTTAGAAAATTTTGAAATGCCAGAATTGCACAAAACACGCCGAATTGCCGTTTTGTTGCCCCACGATTACGATGCCAACGCCGACCGCCGCTATCCCGTTGTGTATCTCCAAGATGCGCAAAATCTTTTCGACGAAAACGCGCCTTTTGGCAATTGGGGCATTGACAAAAAAATGGCAATCCTCGCCGACCGCAATCGCCACAACGTCATCATCGTTGCCGTTGACCACGACGAAGCCGAACGCACCAACGAATTTATGTCGGTCACCTATCGTTCGTCGGGTTCGGACGGCAAAAAATATGTCAATTTCCTAGCAAATACGCTCAAACCTTACATTGATGCGCGGTTTCGCACCTTGCCCGACCGTCTTCACACGGGCATCGGCGGTTCGTCTTTGGGCGGTTTGATTGCGATTTATGCAGGTTTAATGTTTCCAAAAGTATATGGACGCTTGATGATTTTTTCGCCGTCGCTTTGGGTACGACAAAATGTAACGTTCGAGCAAATTCGATTTTTTCAACCTTTGCCGACCAAAATTTACAGCTACGCAGGCGGAAAAGAAAGCACAACGATGATTCCAAATGTCGAAAAATTTAGACAAGCCTTAGAAAATCAAGGATTCGGAAACAGTCCAATCGAATTTAAAATCAGCTACGACCCCAACGGTTTACACAACGAAGAACGCTGGGGAAAAGAATTTCCAATGGCAATTGATTGGTTGTTTGGATAAAAAAGAATAAGAATTAATTTTTGTTTTTCTTAAAAAAAAAGCCCCCCCCCAGTATATTGTGTCATTTTTGCGTTATTTTCCTAATTAAATATCATTTTTTAAAAAATAAAAACATATTTTAGCAACGTAGGCAGCAAAAAAAACGTTTCAAGGGTCATATATTTTGAGATTGAATTACAATTTTAAATGCTTTCATCAATTTATCAATATTTTCAAAAAAAATTATGAATCAAAAAATCAACTTTTTCGACTACCGTAAGATTAAAATTATTTTGGCTTTGACAGCCGTTTTTTGTTGGTTGTTTCTCAATGCCGACGGCTTACATGCGCAAGCGGGCAGCAATTGCCAAAACGCCATCATCATCACGCCGGGTACTTACACGGTGGATACTATCGTTGACCCAAGCCCGATTTTTGCGTCTGCGACCAAAGCAAAATGGTATAAATATACGCCAACCACCGACGGTTTGATGACCATCGGCAGCTGTTTGCAAGGCAAAGACACTCGTTTAGCCATTGCAATTGGGCGTTGCGATTCGTTGACCATTGCAGGTTTTTCGGACGATGATTGCGCCGAACGCGCAGGTTCGCCCGACTCGTTGGCTTCTTATTTGACCAAATTTGTACGCGCCAACGTACCGTATTACATCATTTGGGACAATGCCTATGATTCGAGTCGTTTTCAATTTACGTTGACGTTCAACAACACTTTTGTGCCGCGTGCGGGCGAAAGTTGTGGCATGGCAAAAACAATTACGATTCCTGCGGGCAACACATTCACAACGACTTTGCGCGTGGACAGCATCACGGGAATCCCAACGCGGATAGACGCGAGCAAAGCCATTTGGTATAAATTTACGGCTCCGCGTGCGGGTCGCATTTCGATTTCGACTTGTGGCGAAGGCGAAGATACGCGCTTGTTTTTGTATCGCGGCGTGTGTGCAACGCTTCAAAATGTGGCAGAATCTGACGACGTTTGCGCGATGGGAACCTTGCCTTTCAACTGGGCGGCGGCGTTGACCAATATTCCTGTCGTGGCAGCAACGACGTATTATTTTGAATTTGATGATTTGGGAACAGACGGTTTTTACAATTTTACGTTCGCTTTTGAAGCCGCAAATGGTGTGGAAGAAGACAATAATTTAAAAAATCGTTTGAAAATTTATCCAAATCCTGCACATGATTTGTTGACGGTGGCAACCAATTTTGAGAAAAATACGGATTTGACTTTCCAACTCCTCAACTCCGTTGGACAGGTTGTTTTGCTTGAAAAAAGACAAAATATACTGGGGGGTAGCTTTTCGGTGGATATAAATGGCGTTGCAAAGGGTTTTTATCAAGTCGTTTTGACTGATGAAACGGGTGCAAAATTCGCTCAAAAAGTCATTATCGAATAATAAAAAAATGACAACTCAAAAAGTCTCGCGTGCGGAACCCGTGCGCGAGGCTTTTTATCTTTTTTTGAAAAATGTTTTTTTGTTTTATTTTTTATTCTACATTTGCGACGTTATTTTATTTTTTTTACAAACCAAAAGAAAATTTTTCTATGATGAAGAAAATTGCATTTTCATTTTTTTTGATGTGTTTTAGCACATTGGTTGCCTTTTCGCAACAACTCAGCCCCGATTTTGAGACCTATGTTTTTGGCGACAAAGTCAACGTGCGCAGCAAACCCGACAAAGACGCGCCTGTGGTGAAACAATTGGTCGGCGGCGACGAAATTACGGTCGTGGACACCACCCCCCAGTATATGGCGGTCAACGGACGGTCGGACCGATTTTATAAAATTAAATTTGGCACACAAACGGGTTATTTGTGGGGCGGTTTGATTTCTTACGGCGGTCGCCAAAAGGCGGGCGATGCCAAAATTGTCTATAATTTCACCGAATTTAAGAAAAATTCGCAAAAAGTGGAACAATTGGTGGCTGAATGTCGCGCCCTTCGCAACGGCTTGGTGGTAGCAAAATCAACCGCCAATTTCTCGGTGTCAGAAGAAAATATGACGCAATTGGACAGCATTGATTCAGATTTCGGAAAAATTGGAAATTACAAGCATCGAATTACCATTTCTATGGGTTATCCTGCTTGTGGATATAACAATTATTCGTGGATATTGCTTTTTGACGGAACAAGATTATTGTCGCTCGAACCTACTACGTCAATCGCTGATGGCGGTGTATTTGGTTATGGCGAGCGTTGGATTTTTCCGAATGACGAAAATTACATGCCTGTGGAAGGTAAATTGCGTTTTGAAATTTCGGAATTTGTGACGTTGGAAAAAGAAGAAGACATCAACGAATATAAAATGGTGCGCGCTGTGAAATTGACAAACGGAACTGTCCAAAAACGTCCCGAATTTCCGACCGTAAATTTTATGCCGAAGAAGAAAATTGTTCCGAATAAAAACAAACCGATTCCGCCGAAAGTTGCGAAGAATTAAGGTTTTTTCTAGGAAAATGAAAAAAAATAAGCCGTTTTCAAGTTGATTTTTACTTGAAAACGGCTTGTTTTTTTTGATAATTTAAAATTATCTTGCGGGTTTATATTTTGATTTATCGAGTATAAATTGCGCGTCTGGCAGGGCGAGTAATTGCTCGAAAGTGGTGTTTGGATTTTTTTCCATGAACTGAGAAACGATTTTAAATCCGATAAAATCGCCCGTTCTACCCGGCGATTCGGGCGGCATATTGGTCGAATTGGGCGCATTTTCGATGTACGTTCTAATTTTCCGCATCTCGGTTGCGTACAACAATTTTTGCGTCGTAAAAAATGCCCACATTTCGCTTTCGTTGTCGCGACACCATTTCACTTGGGCGTTCGTAAAACCCCATTTTACGCTGTCTGCCAATTCTGGCAACACTTTGTCCAAAATATACATGCGTTTTCCGTTTGCAATCATGCGGTCTATCATGCGGTCGCCTTTTGTGGCGTTGCCCATTTCTTCGGTCAAAATGGCTTCGACTACGCGCACGGGAATGTGCGCGGGTGTGAACGTTTTCGTAACAAAATTTGGCATTTGTAGCAATGGATTGCTATAATCTTTGTGCGATTCGCCCAAAAACAAATCCAGTCCAATCGCAATGGTGTTGGGTTTGGGCGGCAACAAGACGGCATAACCGTATTCTGAAATGAAAGTATAGACTTCTGGCGTTTGATATTTTGGGAAAAATTGGGTCAAATTGCGAAACGTTTTTTGCAATTCTACGCGAATGGGTTCAAAATTTTGATAAACAATTTGCGTCGTATCCAATATTTTTCGGACGGTTGGATAGGTCAATAATTGCTTGGCGTGTGGAAATTTCATGGTCGCACGGGCGAGGCTGTCTTTTCCGATTTTCACCAATTCTTCGCGTTTGGCGGGCGTTTGCGGCGGCATGAGTTCAGAGAAATAAAAATATGTAAAATCTGGATATTGTTTTTGCAACGCCGCCATTCCTTCGTCCACGTGAAGGGTATCAATTTTCGACATCAGTTGGTCGAAGCGGTGAACGGTGAGTGTCGGAAGCAGTTTCGCATCATTTTTACATTGTGAGAACAAAAAAAGGGTACCCCCCAGTATCAGGAGGTTTTGAATGGTCTTTTTCGACATTTTTTATTAAATTTTTATACAAAACATGGATTCAAAAAACGCTTTTGGCGAACGAATATTGCGCAAAAATGGTGCTTTTTTCAAAAAAAATAAATTTATTTTCTCATTTTGAACGCAATTGTGGGCAGAGGAAAATATCTTTGCGACCTTTGCCGTGAAAACTGCTTCAAAAAAAAGTGAAGCAGGGAAATTATAATAAATTCTAAAAAAAAAATTATCATGTTGAAACAATGGTATCGGTTCTTACATCCAAAATTTCAGAACCTTTTTCTCGAATATAAAGTCAATTTTGCCCCGCGTTACGGACACGGAAAACCGCCGCATGGACAATTATACGAAATTATTGACCAAAATAGAGAAAAATATGTACATTTTTTAGAAAAAATTATCGCTTTCGCGCCACAAATTCAGTCTATCAAAACGGCTGCGCAAGAAACTGACCCGACAAAACCCGCTTGGAACAACAATTTTTTGCCGGGCTTGGACATGATTGCCATCTACGCGATGTTGGCAGTTTATAAACCTAAAAAATATGTAGAAATCGGTTCTGGAAATTCGACAAAAGTAGCGTTTAAAGCCAAAAAAGAACAGCAATTGGCAACGCAAATCATCTCGATTGACCCCATGCCGCGTGCGGAAATTGACCATCTCGCCGACAAAATTATCAGAAAACCTTTTGAAAATACGGATTTTCAAGAAGTGTTAGATTTAGAAGAAAATGATATTTTATTTGTTGACAATTCGCATCGAATTTTGCCAAATTCTGATGCGATGGTTTTTTTCATGGAAGTGTTGCCGAGATTGAAACGGGGCGTAATTGTTCATATACACGACATTTATTTGCCATACGATTATCCGCAATTTATGTGCGACCGTTTTTATTCCGAACAATACGGGTTGGCAATGTATTTGTTAGCAAATCCAAGCCGTTACCAAACTTTATTTCCTAATTATTTTGTTTCGGAAGATAAAATGCTTTCAGAAAAATTGTTGCCCATCTGGAATCACCCCAATTTGGCGGGCGTTGAGCGACACGGCGGCTCGTTTTGGCTGCAAATCGGCGCGTAAAATCGTTTTTTAAGGTTTTATACTGGGGGGGGGTGTTTTTTCAATATTTTTTCGACCAAATATTATTTTGTCTTGATTTTTTGTAACTACTTTTCTTTAAAAGCGTTTCATTGGTTTTAATGTCTCTTTTTTTTTAAGAATTTCAAATAAAATTTCAAATTATTGCTATGGAAAATCAACATTTCTCTGCGACCGCTGACCGCGCTGCGCAATTCATGGAACTCGAAGACCAATACGGTGCGCACAACTATCATCCGTTGCCCGTTGTGTTGTCGCGTGGCGAAGGAGTGTTTGTTTTTGACGTAGATGGGCGGCGTTATTTCGACTTTTTGTCGGCTTATTCGGCGGTCAATCAAGGACATTGCCACCCGCATATCATCGCGGCGTTGATTGCGCAAGCGCAAAAATTGACGTTGACTTCGCGGGCATTTTACAACGACCAATTGGGCGAATATGAGCGTTTTATGTGCCAAACTTTTGGTTACGACCGATTGTTGCCCATGAACACGGGCGTTGAAGCGGGCGAAACCGCCATCAAATTGGCGCGACGTTGGGGCTACGATGTCAAAAAAGTGCCTGCCAATCAAGCAAAAATCATTTTTGCAAAAGGAAATTTTTGGGGAAGAACATTGGGCGCGATTTCAAGTTCGACCGACCCAGATGCCAAAAATGGTTTCGGTCCATACATGACAGGTTATGAATTGGTTGAATATGATAATCTCGCTGAACTTGAAACGGCTTTGCAAGACCCAAACGTCGTGGCGTTTATGGTCGAACCGATTCAAGGCGAAGCGGGTGTGCGCGTGCCTGCGGCAAATTATTTGCCCGATGCGTATGCACTTTGCAAAAAAAATAATGTGTTGTTTATTGCTGACGAAGTTCAAACGGGTATTGCGCGGACGGGCGCGATGGTTTGTTGCGACCATTTTGGTTTCAAACCCGATTTGTTGTTGTTGGGAAAAGCACTTTCAGGCGGCGTGTTGCCCGTTTCGGCAGTTTTGACGAGCGACGAAGTGATGTTGAACATCAAACCGGGTCAACATGGTTCTACTTTTGGTGGCAATCCGTTGGCGTGCGCCGTTGCAAAAGCAGCAATTGAAGTCGTTTTAGAAGAAAATTTGATTGAAAAATCTAAAAAATTGGGAAATATTTTTCGTTCAGAATTGCAATCAATGGCAACCGACCGTCCCGACCTCGTGCGCGAAGTGCGCGGCATGGGCTTGTTGAACGCCATCGAAATTAATGACGAAGAAGACAGCAAACGCGCTTGGAATCTCTGCGTTGCCTTGAAAAATGCAGGCATTTTGGCAAAACCAACGCATGGAAATATTATCCGTTTTGCGCCGCCACTCGTGATTACGGAAGTCCAATTGCGTCAATGTTGCGCCACCATTCGTTCCGTTATCGAAAATTTTGACTAATTTTTTGTTTTAGGAATTATAAAAATTAATTATAAAAAAAAGATTGTGTTTTTAACAAACGTTAAAAACACAATCTTTTTTTTATAAATCTTTATACAATTTTTATTTTACAGGAATCCCCATTTCTGACAACATAAATGCGACCATATCGGCTGTTTCTTCAATGGTTTTTGACGTAGGTTTTCCTGCGCCATGACCTGCCGATGTTTCGATACGAATCAATGTTGGGTTTGCGCCTGCCTGTTTTGCCTGCAAAGTAGCGGCAAATTTGAACGAATGGGCAGGCACAACGCGGTCGTCGTGGTCAGCAGTCATCACCATCGTCGAAGGATAAGCTGCCGTTTTGAGGTTGTGCAAAGGCGAATATTTTATCAAATATTTAAACTCTTCGGCATTTTCTGACAAACCGTAATCGCTCGCCCATGCGCGACCCACCGTAAATTTATCATATCTCAACATATCCAAAACGCCTACTCTCGGAAAGCAAACGCGGTACAAATCGGGACGTTGTGTCATGCACGCGCCCACGAGCAAACCGCCGTTGGAGCCGCCTTCAATCGCCAGATACTGGGGGGTGGTATATTTTTCAGAAATCAAGTATTCTGCTGCCGCGATGAAGTCGTTGAACACGTTTTGCTTGCGTTCTTTGGTGCCAGCTTTGTGCCAATCTTCGCCAAATTCGCCGCCGCCACGTAGGTTTGCTACGGCATAAACGCCGCCTTGCTCCAAAAATATGGTGCGCGTGAGGGCAAAACCCGGCAACATCGAAATGTTAAAACCGCCATAACCGTACAACAAAGTTGGGTTTTTACCATTCAACTCAATGCCTTTTTTATGGACGATGAACATCGGAATTTTGGTTCCGTCGGCAGATTTGTACCAAACTTGCTTGGTTTCGTAGTTGTTCACGTCAAATTTGACGTTTGGAGCTTTGAAAACTTTGCTGTCCAACGTGTTGAGGTCTAACGAATAGACTGTCGTAGGTCGCGTGAAACTCGAAAAACTGTAAAACGACGCTTGGTCATTTCGTTTTCCGCTAAAACCACCCACCGTTCCTACGTCGGGCAACTCCAAATCGGCGATAAATTTGCCCGTCAACGTAAAGACTTTCACGGCACTTGATGCGTTGTGCAAATAGGTGCAAATCAATTTGCCGCCCAAAATTTGCGCCGATTGCAACACATCTTCTGACTCTGGAATGATTTCTTTCCAATTTTTGGCGGCTACGTTGTTGGCATCAATGGCGATGATGCGCGATTTTGGCGCGCCGTCATTGGTTTTTATCAAAATCAAATCGCCTTCGTTGTCAACCAAATCATAATCTTTTTCAATTTTTCCAACCACTTCCACCAAACCTCTGTCGTTGGGCGATTTTCTGTCCCAAATATACAAACCGTTTCCGCTTGTGCTTTCCCAACTCGTTAAGACTACAAATCGCTCGTCGGTGGTGGTGTTTGCGCCGAAGCCGATATTAGGATTTTCTTTATTTTCATGAATCAAAACGTCTTCTTTTTGTTCTGTTCCGACGCGGTGAAAATAGATTTTTTGATAGGTGGAACGCCCTTTGAGTGCCTCGCCTTTGTCAGGTTCTGGATAGCGCGAATAGTAAAAACCGTCTCCTTCCCAAGCAATTCCTGAAAATTTGACCCATTTTACTTCATCTTTTAGCGTTTCGCCTGTTTTTACATCTTTCACTTTGATGATTTGCCAATCCGAACCCGCCTCCGAAATTTGATACGCCGCCAACGAACCTTCTGCATTGAAAGCGATGGTTCCCAACGCCACCGTTCCGTCGGTGGAAAGTTTATTGGGGTCTAAAAAAACGGTGGGCGTGCTGCTCAAATCCTTTTGCGCGTACATAACGGATTGATTTTGCAAACCATCATTTTTGAAAAAATAATAATTTGAACCTTCTTTGATGGGCGTGCTGAACTTTTCGTAATTCCAAAGTTCAGTCAAGCGGTCGCGCAATTTTTTACGCGATGGAATCTTGTCGAGATAGCCAAATGTGACTGCGTTTTGGGCTTTTACCCAATTTTTAGTCGCGTCCGAATTGTCATTTTCGAGCCAGCGATACGGGTCTTTTATCGTTGTGCCGTGATAATTGTCGCTCGCCGATTCTTGCGCCGTTTGCGGGTATGTGATGCCGCCGATACTGGGGGGTGGCATTTTTTCTGTTTTTTTCACGTCTGTGGTCGTTGATTTTGATAGAGAACAAGCATTTTGCAAAAGCATAACGCCCAAAATGCTAGCGGTTGCCCAATAAAATGTTTTTTTCATGATAGTTTTTCTTTAAGATTTTTTTTAATTCAAAAATAATTTTTGATGGCAAATGTAGAAAAACCTTTTGACTTTTTCGACTATTTTTGACTGCCAACGCTTATTTTTTCGCCGATAAGCATCACTGGACGTTTCAAAAAAGTGTAATGCGACAAAATCAGCGTTCGATAATCGGCTTCCGAAAGCGTGCGTTCGTGCAAGCCTTGCGCACGATATTGCTGCGATTTTCGACTGAACAATGCTTCGTAAGAACCCATTTTTTGCGCCAATTCGTCTAATGATTCTGGGCTGATATGTTCTTTTTTGATGTCTTGTAACACACAACTTTCCAACACCGTTTTGTCCAATTCGTTCATAATTCTTTTGCAAGTCGAACAAGTTGAAAGATGATAAATTTTATTCATAAATGTATTATTTTTTTTAAAATTTTAAAAATGAAGCCGATTTTGAACGTAAAAAAACGGCATTTTGTTGACTTTTTTTGCAACAAAATGCCGTTTGAGTTTCATTATTTTTTTTCTATTTTCTTCTCAACAAACGGATTTGTTCGTAATCTTGTCGAGCGGCGGCGGTGTTACCCATTTTGGTGTACAAGGCGGCACGTTTTTCAAAATATTCAACTTTTTTTGATAGCGAAATTGCTTGTGAAAGGTCGTTGAGTACGGCATCATTTTGTTCTCCAATTGCCGTTCTCAAATTGGCACTTTCAAACCAAATTTCGGAATTTTGCGGATTGATTTTCAAATATTGTTCATCATCTTTTAAGGCTTCTGCATATTTTCCCAACGTTTGGTGAATCAGCGAGCGCGTTAAAAAACCTTCTTTATTATCTGATTCTATCGCCAAACCTTTGTTGACCAATTCCAATGCTTCGTCCATTTTTCCCAATTTTCCTTTCAATGATGCGAGGTTTATCCAAATATCTGCCTTTAAAGTATCCATTTTTAAGGCTTTTTCATAATTTTCTATGGCTCCTTCATTGTTGTGCATGTCAAAATAAGTCTTGCCCAACGAGTTGTAAAGTCCTGCCGAAGGTTGCAACGCAATGGCTTTTT
>JBJOPA010000177.1:0-8220 GCA_046051005.1 Bacteroidota bacterium | reverse complement strand
AAGGATTGATATATTTTTCTCTAAACATTAGTTTTATTCAATTTACGAATAATTTACGAACGCAAAAATAATACTTTTTTGCAAAAAAGCCTCGAAAAATAACATTTTCGAGGCTTTTTGAGGCGAATATACTGGGGGGGGCATTTTTTTATCCCATTTCGTTTTGAACGGCTTGGGTTTTGACTTCGAGTAGTGTTCCAAAATTCAAGAACTCTTTTCGCCATTCGATGCTGGGGTAGGAAAGTTGGGCGTTTTCAAATTGTTGTAACAAAGCCATGTACAAATTTTGGCTTTTCCACAAATTCAATTTCACGTCCATATTTTTCAAAACATTCAATACTTCTGACAAATTTTTCAAGGCATCAAATGACAAAACGGTTTTCTGAATTTTTTCAATTTCTTTAAACAACCTTTCCACCGCCGCCAACTCAAACGCCGCTTGATTCGTGATGACCAATTTCCATTTCTGAAATTCGCCCAAAATGCGTTGCAATTCCACAATTTCAAGGGATTCTTTTTCAAAAAAATGCTTCAAATCGGCACTCAACACATAGCGCACCGCCTCCAAATATGCCGCAGGAACGCTCATCGTTTGGCTCATTTGCAGGCGCGACATCAAGGAATAATTGTCATCGTAAATACGTCTCAATGAATTTTCGACATTTCGGAGACTTTTTTCAGTCACGTTGTTGACGATTTTTTGTTTCTCTTCCGTAAACAATTCTTCAATGCTAAAATGTACACCGCTAAAACCATGAATACCCGCCAACACATCACTTACATTTCCTGCTTTAAAAGATTTTATCATGCGTTCGCGCAAGTCGTGATACACTTTTCCTTCCATATCCAGCGAAATATCGCCTACAATATTGAGTTGTCCGAGATAAAGCACGGCAAACGAAAAGTGTTTTTCGGAATGCGTAATTTTCGAGCGAACCGATGTTCGACCAATTGCCAATACGTTTTGTTGTGTTTCCACGCGCTCAAAACTTTCGCTGGTGGCAACGTAGTTAAAAAATTCAAGCCGTTGCGGATATTTTTCAAACAATGAACTTGCAGCGTAGTGCATGCCCACGCGCAAGAGGTTGACGCGGCTCGGAATGACGTATTTTCGATAGCTGCCCGCGCCCGTTTTGATTTCTGGCACATTGCTGGGTGCTTGGTCGAGGCGATACAAAAACTCCGTTTCGAGGTCAATATCGGCAACTTGTCGGGCATAATCAATCGCACGACAAGCATATTGCATGATTTGATTGGTTTCCAAACCCGAAATTTCATCGAAAAACCAACCGCAACTCGTGAACATCAGCAACGCATTTCGCTGCATTTCGAGCAATCGAAACAAATGGACGCGCTCTCGTTTGTTGAGCAATCGCATGGCATTTTTTTCGATAAATTGGTCAATCAAGGTTTCGTCGCGTTGCAACAATACCTCGATATAATTGTTGCGCGTTGCCCAAGCGTCGCGCACATATTTGGTCATTTGTTCTTCAAAAATGGGTTCGAGTTGATCGCGCAACCAATTGAGGGCATTTCGGAGGGGCGCACGCCATTTTTGTTGCCACTTTCCGTACCCGCCGCCTGCATTGCAACCGCAATCCGAACGCCAACGCTCCACGCCGTGCGCACACGACCACGAAGAATTTTCGTAAATTTGGACTTCATACTGGGGGGGGTGCATTTCTAAAAATTCTCCGTAATTCGTAAGCCGCGCAAACGATTTTTCTTCGATATTGTCTAAACAATCCGCCAACGCCATTTCGCCGTAGCGATGATGATGCCCATAACTTTCGCCGTCGGTGGCAATATGCACCAATTCGGGCGAATCGTTGTCCGAAAAACCACTTGTCAAACGGTTGGCAAATGCTTTTCCACTGTTCAAAATCCGTTCAAATGCAACGGCTTGCGAGCGACCGCCATCATAAAAAAACAACGCAATCGTGCGACCACTTGGCAATTTACAGACATAAGGTCGGCGCGTATCAATGTTTTCGTTGACAACATTTTGCCAATTTGAAGCCCCAATTTTGCGAAATGCTTTGGCTTGTCGCGGCGCGAGAATGGTATATTTTACGCCTTGTGCCGCCAAAGATTCAAGGCTTTCGGTGTTGACGGCGGTTTCGGCGAGCCACATGCCTTCGGCTTTTCGTCCAAAACGGTGTTCAAAATCACGCAATCCCCAAAAAATTTGGGTAAATCGGTCGCGTTCGTTCGCCAATGGCATGATGATGTGGTTGAAAACCTGCGCCACCGCCGAACCATGTCCCGAAAACTTGGCGCAACTGTCGCGGTCGGCTTGCTGCACGAGGGCGTAGGTTTGCGGGTCGAATTGTTCGAGCCATGACAGCAACGTTGGACCGAAATTGAAGCTAATTCGGCTATAATTATTCGTAATTTTTATAATTCGTTGTGCGTCGTCCAAAATGCGCGCAGAGGCATTGGTGGCATAGCATTCAAAGTTAATGCGCTCGTTCCAGTCGTGAAACGGAGCGGCAGATTCCTGTTGTTCGATGCTTTCAAGCCAAGCATTTTCGCGCGGAGGCTGGTAAAAATGTCCGTGAATGCAAATGTATTTTTGAGCCATATAGCAGTTGAAAACCGTAAGAATGAAAAACTTTGATTGATAATCGAATGCAAAGTGACGAAATTTTTACCAAATTTTCTAATTTTTTTCTATTTTTCTTTCTTTGAAAAAATTTTTGGGGTTCAAAAATAGTCGTTTTTCAGGTCTCGCGTTGACGACCCCCAAATGGCGGAAGGACATTCTAAAAATCCAAAAAAATCTAAAAAATTTTCAAAAAAAAGCCCCCCCCCAGTATATTTGCTTGAAAACGGGTAAAAATCATATTTTTTTAACCCAAAAATCATTTTTCTTTAATAAAAATATGGCGTAGAAGAAAAAGAAATTGTAATTTTGCGGCGCAAAAATGGATTTGAAAAAATCTTGTTTTTGCAACGCCTCCGCAATTCGGGCGAGATACGGATTCAAAATAATTATTAACTATTTAAAAAAACAATTCATCAAGCTATGTTGCAAGAAGAATTGAACGAAAATCAGGAAGCAGCAGCAGAAAATGCCGCAACACCTGAACCCGTAGCAGCCGCACCACAAGTGGTAGAAGCCGTTACAGAAGAAGAGGAAGAAGTTGAAATCCCGTTGGTAGATCCAGAAGCACTCGTGGTGACTGGTGCTGCGCACGACGACTTCGATTGGGGAAGAAGCAAACGCGGTCAAGTGAGCTATTCAGACGCTGACCGTGCTACGATGCTCAACAACTACGACGTTACCATGAAAGGTATTGCGGCGGGAACTGTTGCGCGTGGTCGCATTTCTTCCATCGTAGGTGCTGATGTGGTACTCGATTTTGGTCACAAATCAGACGGTTTGGTACCAGTTTCGGATTGCCGCGACCTCGAATTGAAAGTAGGTGAATACGTTGAGGTGTATGTAGAAAGCACCGAAGATGGCAAAGGTAACCTCGTTTTGTCACGTCGCAAAGCAAAATTGTTGCGTGCATGGGAAGCTTTGGTGGATTCGTTCGCCAATGGCACGGTTATCAGTGGCATCGTTGTCAACAAAACCAAAGGCGGTTTGATTGTGGACGTAGGCGGTTTGGAAACGTTCTTGCCAGGTTCGCAAATTGACATCAAACCTATTGTGGATTATGACCAATATGTAGGCAAACGCATGGAGTTTAAAGTTGTGAAAATCAACGAAACTATCAAAAATGCCGTTGTATCTCACAAAGCACTCATCGAAAGCGACATCGCCGAACAACGCGAAACCATCTTGGGTGGTCTCGAAAAAGGTCAAGTCTTGGAAGGTGTTGTCAAAAATGTTACCGATTTCGGTGCGTTTTTGGATTTGGGCGGCGTAGATGGCTTGCTTTATATCACCGATATTTCTTGGGGACGTATCACACACCCGAACGAGGTGTTGTCGCTCAACCAAAAAATCAATGTCGTGGTATTGGATTTCGACGAAAACAAAAAACGTATTTCGTTGGGCTTGAAACAATTGACTCCACACCCTTGGGAAGTTTTGCACGAAACGGTTCACGAAGGTTCGACCGTGAAAGGCAAAATTGTAAACATCGAGGATTATGGCGCGTTTTTGGAAATCATGCCAGGCGTAGAAGGTTTGATTCACGTTTCAGAAATTTCGTGGGCAAACGCACCTATCAATGCGCGTGAATTCTTCAAAATGAATCAAGAAATGGAAGCTCGCGTAGTTACCATTGACCGTTCACAACGCAAAATGTCTCTTTCGGTAAAACAACTCACCAACGACCCATGGTCGGAAGTAGCTGAAAAATTGCCAATCGGTAGCAAACATAGCGGCGAAGTCAAAAACATTACCCCTTACGGTGTGTTCGTTGATTTGGGCAACGGTATGGGCGGCATGGTGCATATTTCGGATTTGAGTTGGACAAAACGCTACACTCACCCATCTGAATTTACGAAAGTAGGTTCGTTTGTTGATGTAGTTATTTTGGACATTGACACCGATACACGCAAAATTTCACTCGGTCACAAACAACTCGAAAACGACCCTTGGGACAATTTCGATGCTGTGTTCACATCGGGTTCTACGCATGAAGGTACGGTACTTCGCAAAGACGACCGTGGCGCAATCTTCGGATTGCCACATGGTTTGGAAGCGTTCTCGCCTATCAAACATTTGCGTAAAGAAGACGGTTCAAATGCAGAAGTTGGTGACGTATTGAGCGTGAAAATCATCGAATTTAACAAAGATGACCGCCGCGTTTTGGTATCTCACGCACGTTTTGTTGACGACCAACGCCGTGCTTCGGACGAAGGAAACCGCAAAGTCAAAGATGCTGAAAATGCGGAAACCCGCGCTTCGGTAAAATCTACCCAAGACAAAGTAGAAAAAGATACTTTGGGTGATTTGTCAGCTTTGGCGCAATTGCGCGACCAATTGGACAAAGAATAATTTAGTAATAAATTTATTGTTTTTCAATATCTCAAAAATGCTCCTCGTGCCTCGCGCATGAGGAGCGTTTTTGTTTTTTTTATAGGCGTTTTATATTTTTTCCCTAACTTTGTCGCTTCTTAAACTTCTAAATTTAGTCTTCACAACAAATTATTGAGTAATATACTGGGGGGGGCATTTTTTTTGATTTTTTTTTACTTCCTAGATATTTCAAAAATAATTTTGTTCAGACATTTACATAAAAAAAACCTTACACATTTTGCTTAAAATATTGGCTCGAATAGAATTGGCTTTGCAGCATTTCATGCGCTTTCGCGTGCGTCCGCACGTGGGTGAGCAAAATTTTTTGATACTCATCAGCATTTGGATTGGCATTTTAGCGGGATTTGCGGCGGTGATGTTGAAAAAATTTGTCCATTTTCTGCGTGATTCGTTGACCTCAAACGTAGATTTCAAAATGCACGAAATTGCGCTTTTCATTGCGCCAGTGATGGGCATTTTGTTGGCACTTTTGTTTGTAAAAATATTTTTGAAGGGCAAAATCGAAAAAGGATTGAGCCGTCTGCTCTATTCGATTGTCACTAACAACAGCAATTTGCCGCGTCAGGCGACCTATTCTCACCTCATCACGAGTGCTTTGACCGTCGGTTTTGGTGGTTCAGCAGGCTTGGAAGCACCCATTGTGATTACAGGTTCTGCCATCGGAGCCACCGTTTCGCGAGGTTTGCAGACTTCGCGCTATCGCAATCTTTTTTTGGCGTGCGGCGCGGCGGCTGGCATTTCGGCAGTTTTTAACAGCCCGATAGCAGGTGTTATTTTTGCATTGGAAGTTTTATTACCCGATTTGACCGTTGCGGCGTTCATTCCCTTGATGCTTTCGTCGGCAACTGCCATGATTTTAAATAAAATACTTTATACCGAAACTATTTTTTTACTCACCACAGGCGGTTGGGAAATCCGCGCCATTCCTTTCTATTTGTTGCTTGGTTTGGGTTGCGGTTGGGTGGCGTTTTACATGATTCGAGCCACGCTTTGGGTCGAAAAAATGGGTACATTTATCCGAAATCCGTTCTCAAAATGGCTCGTCGGAGGCAGCATTGTTGGGGCAATGATTTATTTATTTCCCCCACTTTTCGGAGAGGGTTATATGGCGATAAATTTACTATTTGAAGGAAAAATTTCGCAATTAACGGCTCAAAATGTGTTGTTACCAACGCATTTGGTGTCTTACGATTTGGTGATTTGGCTTTTTTTTATTGTCTTGATAAAGGTTTTTGCAGCGGCTTTGACCGTAGCGGCGGGCGGAAATGGAGGTATTTTTGCGCCATCTTTGTTCACGGGGGCATTTTTTGGATTTGCTTTTGCGCGATTGGTCAATATTTTGACAGGCTATGGACTCAATGAAGCCAATTTTGTTGCCGTCGGAATGGCGGGCGTGATTAGCGGCGTGGTTCATGCGCCCATGACAGCCATGTTTTTGATTGCCGAAGTGACGGGCGGCTACGCGCTCATCGTCCCCTTGATGTTGGTCAGTTCGGTGTCTTTTTTTATGGCGCGTTACCTCGAACCGCACTCCATTTATACCAAACCTGTTGCCGAAAAACAACAAGTTGCCATCAACAATCGAGATGAAGTGTTGTTAAATCGAATTGATATTAACAATTTAGTCGAAACCGATTTTGTGGCGGTGGACATTGATGCCAACTTCCGCACTTTTCTCAAAGCGGTAGCGCAATCGAAGCGAAATATTTTTCCAGTCGTCAAAAAAACGCCCGATATACTGGGGGGGGGGCATTTGGAGGGCATTATCAGCCTCGACGATGTCAGAATGGTGATGTTTGATTTTGAAAAATATGACCATCTGTTGGTACGCGATTTTGTGCATGACGCGCCCACGCTCGTGCGACCCAACGATTCGCTGAAATCCGTCCTAGAAAAATTTGAAATCCATCACATTTGGAACATTCCGTTGGTGGACGACAACGGAAATTATATTGGTTTTATCTCAAAATCAAAAATTTTGGGCGCGTATCGAGATATTTTGGTGCAACATTCTACCCATTTTTAAAAAGAAATTAAAAAAAATTAAAGAATTTTAGATAATAAAATATCCATTTTCATAGATTTTTTCGCCGTCGGCAAATATTTGTCCACCATTTTTCATGTCCGTAATCATGTCCCAATGCACCGATGATTGATTTTTTCCGCCGCATTGCAAATACGATTGCCCGATGGCGAGGTGAATGGTTCCGCCAATTTTTTCGTCGAACAAAATATTTTTTGTCATCTGTTTGATGTCATAATTGGTTCCAATTGCCGCTTCTCCGAAGCGACGCGCACCCGATTTCGCAAAAATTTTGTCTAAAAAATCTTTCCCGCGTGTGGCTTCCCAACGCTCAACGTATCCATTTTTGACCCAAAGTGTTACGTTTTCCACCTCTTGCCCGTCATAAATGCTAGGAAAACTGAATTTTACGGTTCCATTCACCGAATTTTCGACGGGAGCCGTATAAATTTCGCCCGAAGGCATGTTCGTTGTGCCGTCCGAATTTATCCACTTTCTCTTATCGCAAGAAAAACTAATGTCAATATTTTCACCGACGTAGCGTATTTTTTTTGATTTATTTAAAAAATCGGTGATGTGTTGTTGCGATTTTCGCAATGCCAACCACGATTCCATTGGATTTTCGTCGTATAATTTACAAGCGTTGAAGACAAATTTTTCGTATTCGGAATACGACATTTCCGCCACTTGCGCCGACGCATCGGTCGGAAATTGGCAAAGGCTGCGTCTCATGCCGCCTTTTTCGTTTCGTTTTGCGGTTCGTTTGCTGTAAATTTTGCTCAATGGCGCAAACGATTCGGCACGAAATTTTGAAAATTCGTGCGACGGATTGTTGGCATCTTCGCGAAGATTGAAGGGCGCACGAATGTAGAGATAGGCATCATATTCCCGCATCGCCTTGTCGTAGAGCGGCGAAACGTGCCGAAATTGACTTTCCAAATGGGCTTCGTTGGCAAAAATATGATTTTTTTCGCGGAACATAAAATCAACGTCCACGCTCGCGCCTGCGCGAAGGGCAACGCGGTAAATTTCGCGAACCAACGGCTCCGCAAGTGTTGTGGTCTGAATGAAAAGGCGTTCATCAGCCTTCAATTCGAGGCAATAATGCACCAATAAATGAGCGTATTTTTCTAACATCGCATGTTCTTTTTTGAAAGAATTATTTCAATTTTGGATTATTGGCGTGTCTTTCGCGGTC
>JBJOPA010000176.1:0-4277 GCA_046051005.1 Bacteroidota bacterium | reverse complement strand
TGCGATTGGGCGCAGTGAAAGCCAATCCAAAATTTTCAAATAGTACATTTTCTTTTAATAAATCGGAATTTCCGAATGTAAAAGTAAGTGATTTGCGGGTGGATTAATTTGAATGAAATTTAATTTACGAGTCAAACTGGCGACCCAAATCGCGTTTCTCTTTTTAAGAAACGTGATTTGGGTCGCTTTTTTTTTATTTTTTTTTATGCTTTTTCTAGGAAAATAAATGACCGTTTGCCAATTGCTGCGTCTCTTGTTTGGTTTTCGTGGAATAAAATATTGAAATAAAAAATAATAAAAAACAACAAATGCGAATTGGTTTTGATGCGAAACGCGCCTTTCACAATTTTACAGGTCTTGGCAACTATTCCCGAACGTTGCTCGAAACCTTTGCTACGCATTGCCCAGACTATGATTTGCAATTGTTTACGCCCAAAAATAACGAAAATGACCACAGAATCAACGAATTTTTAAAAAATATTGAAAAAAAAGGGGACAATACTGGGGGGGGGCTTCTCCACACGCCCCAGACGTTTTTTGGAAAAAAAATGGGAAGTTTTTGGCGAAGTTATGGCATCGTTGACGATTTGAAACGCGCTCGAACAGACGTTTTTCATGGGTTGAGCCACGAATTGCCCATCGGAATTGAACGTACTAATATCCGCACGGTGGTGACCATGCACGACTTGATTTTTGAACGATTCCCGCAATTTTATCCGTTTTTGGATAGAAAAATGTATGCTTGGAAATTCAAATCTGCCGCCCGTCGCGCCCATCAAGTGGTTGCCATCAGTCAACAAACTAAAAAAGATTTAATAGATTTTTATCATATTCCAGAAGAAAAAATTCGCGTTATTTATCAATCTTGCGACGCACAATTTTTTGAAACGCCACCCCCCAGTATCGAAGCTCAAAAAGCAGTTTTGGCGCGTTACAATTTGCCCGATGACTACATTTTATATGTCGGAACGGTCAACGAGCGTAAAAATTTGATGGGTTTGGTCGCTGCCATGTACGCGCTTCGTGCGCGATTGGGCGACGCGATGCCGCCGCTTGTGGTGATCGGAAAAGGAAAAGAATATCTTCATGCGGTGAAAAATTATATTTCGGAAAAGAAACTTTCAAAAAAGATAATTTTTAAATCCGACATTGATTTCAAGGATATGCCAAATATTTATCGGTCGGCGCATGTTTTTGTATATCCTTCTTTTTTTGAAGGTTTTGGCATTCCGATAATCGAATCGCTGTTTTCAGGAACGGCGGTGGTGACTTCGGAAGGCAGTTGTTTTGGCGAAGCGGGCGGCGCGGGTGCATTGTACGCCAATCCGCACGATTCGGAAAGTATTGCCGATGCAATTCAGCGCGTGTTGACCGATTCTGCGTTGCAAAATCAACTGGTTGCCGAAGGTTTTCAGCATGTTCAGCAATTTTTGCCGTCCCAAGTTGCAAAAAACTGGCGCAATGTCTATCAAAATGTTTAATTTTGCGCCCCAAAAAAAAACCGATACTTTTTTTTTGAGAAAATTTTAAAATAAATCTTTTCGCAGTCGTAGTTCCTGCGTGTAAAAAATTAAAACAACATGGTATATCTAACGCGCATCGAGCGTTTCAATGCAGCCCATAAACTTTGGGTAAGTGATTGGAGTGCCGAACAAAATTTTGAAGTGTTCGGGAAGTGTTCTAATAAAAATTGGCACGGACACAATTATAAACTCTGGGTGACGGTGAAAGGCAAGCCGAATCCTCTGACGGGTTTTATCATGGACGCTAAAAAACTCGGAAATCTCATCAAACAACACGTGACAGAGCAGCTCGACCACGCCAATCTAAACCTTGATGTGCCGTTTATTCCTAAAAATTTGCAACCAACTACCGAAAATTTGGTTATACTTATTTGGCAACAAATTGAGCCGCATCTCGACGAAAATGTGCGTTTGCATTCTGTAAAATTAGAAGAAACGGAAACCATTTTTGCGGAGTATTTTGGAGAAATTTAAAATGTATAAATCATTGATAAACCTTGATTTGTCTGTTCTAAAAATCAAAAAGTAAAAAGACGTTTCAATTTGTCGTCAACATTTTTTTGCGATTTTCGGTAAATTTGGCAAAAAAAACCTACCCCCCAGTATTCGGCTTCTATTTTTTCAATTTTTTATAAAAAGTAAAAAATAGAAGATAAAAAAAAGTTTTTTATCCGACAAATTGTGAGTTGCCGATTGCAATTGTATAAAAATTTTAGAGTTTAAAATGATTTTAGACGGTCAAAAAAAGGGCAGTATTGACAAATCTGTTGTTCAAAATGCGGGCTATTTAAGAGTGGAAAAGTATAACGATGACCTTACGCATGACCTCGCGGCACATTACGCCGACATTTTGTCGAAATTAGGTGAAGACCCTACCCGCGACGGCTTACAAAAAACGCCTGAACGAGTTGGACGTGCGCTTCAATTTTTGACGAGTGGCTATCAACAAGATGCGGCGGCGATTTTGCGCGGAGCCATGTTCGACGAAGACTACCGAAATATGGTGGTCGTGAAAGACATTGAACTCTATTCGATGTGCGAACATCACATGTTGCCGTTTTTTGGAAAGGCGCACGTGGCGTACATTCCGAATGGAAAAATTGTAGGCTTGTCGAAAATTCCAAGAATTGTGGACGTTTTTGCCCGTCGTTTGCAGGTGCAAGAGCGTTTGACTGACCAAATTTTGGAGTGTATTCAAGAAACGTTGCAACCGCTTGGCGTGGCAGTCGTGATTGAGGCAAAACACATGTGCATGATGATGCGCGGCGTGCAAAAACAAAATTCGCACACCACCACATCGGCATTTAAAGGTGCTTTTGAGCGACAAGAAACTCGAAACGAATTTCTGAAACTCGTCACCAGTAATTTGCATTAAAAAAAAAGCCTAATCATAAAACAATGATTAGGCTTTTTTTATCTTTCTATTGGTCACCAAAATTTGGCTTGATGCGGATAACGAATGACGTATTGTTCTTTCAATAGGCGCAACAACGTTTCTCGCAATTCGTCAACACCTTCTTTGTTGTGCGCAGAAACGATGACACTTTCTACATCATATTTTTCTTTCACCTGTTTCTGAAAATCGGCTTCGATTTCAGCGCGTTCGGCTTCTGTCAACATGTCGTCGTAATTTCGGGTTCTGTACAAATCAATTTTATTGAACACCATCAACGTCGGTTTTTCCAATACTTTCAGGTCGGTCAACGTTTGGTTGACGGCACTGATTTGGTCTTCGTACTGGGGGTGCGCGATGTCCACGACGTGTAACAAAATATCAGATTCGCGGGTTTCGTCGAGCGTTGATTTAAAACTTTCGACCAAGTGATGCGGCAATTTTCGGATAAAACCAACCGTATCGGACAACAAAAACGGCACGGCTTCAAAAACTACTTTGCGAACCGTCGTATCGAGGGTTGCGAACAACTTATTTTCTGCAAAAACTTCTGATTTTGCAATCAAATTCATCAAAGTTGATTTTCCCACATTCGTATAACCCACCAATGCCACGCGAATCATCGCGCCGCGTTGTTTTCGTTGGGTTTGTGCTTGTCGGTCAATGACTTCCAGTTCTCGTTTCAAGAAAATAATTTTGTCGCGTACGAGTCGTCGGTCGGTTTCAATTTCTTTTTCACCCGGTCCGCGCATGCCGATGCCCCCGCGTTGGCGTTCCAAGTGCGTCCACAATCCGCGCAAACGGGGCAATAAATATTGCAATTGGGCGAGTTCGACTTGTGTTTTGGCTTGTGCGGTTTGTGCGCGACGGGCAAAAATGTCGAGAATGAGCGAACTTCTGTCCACAATTTTGACTTTTAAGGCTTCTTCAAGCGCGTTGGATTGCTTTCCCGTGAGGTCATCGTCAAAAATGACCATCGTGATTTCGGGATTTGCCTCGATATAATCTGCAATTTCTTTTACCTTTCCAGAGCCGATAAACGTTTTATTTTCGGGGTGGGGCAGGCGTTGCATGACACGTTTTCGGGTCAATGCGCCTGCGGTTTCTGCCAAAAATTGGAGTTCGTCGAGGTATTCTTCTACTTGTTCTTCGGTTTGCTGTCCCCAAATCAAGCCCACTAAAACGGCATATTCGGTGTCTTCGCGCAACCCTTTTACGGGTTTTTCGCCGAGACTCCAAAATTCGGTGCGTTCTATATCTTTCTGCGATTTAAATTTTCTCAAAATCGAATTTTATAATGTATCAAAAAAAAGCGTTTAAAAAAGAATGCAAATCTACAACTTTTTTATCGCTTTCTCTTA
>JBJOPA010000175.1:0-10256 GCA_046051005.1 Bacteroidota bacterium | reverse complement strand
TTTTTTTCAAAAAATTTTGCGGTGTAAATTTCGACGGGAACAACGGATTGAGACTTGCCGACTTCTTTCATGTTGCCCGTGATGACGACTTCGTTGAGGGAATTGCCGTCAGATTTCAGTTCAATGTCAAGGATTTCTACTGCGTTTTTGAGTTCTATATTTTTTTGTTGCTCGAAATAACCAATAAAACTAATTTTGATGAGTTGATTTCCGCTTGGTATTTTTTCGATTTCGCAACTGCCCAAACTGTCCGTCACGCCGCCTATTTTGAGGGCGGGGAAATAGACGTTTGCATAAGCAACAGGCATTCCGTCGGCGGACACGTGTACGCGAAGCGTCGTTTTTTGGGCAAAAGCAAATTGACTGATAATCAAACAGGTAAAAATGAATAGACTTCTCATTGAAAGCATTTTAAAAATCATAAATAAAGCACAAAGGTAGTTTAATTTTTGAAACAAAATAGAATGAATCTAAATAATAAATTTTTTATGCCCATTTTTTTTGAAAATAATTGAAAAAAACGCCCCCCCCCAGTATAAATGCCGATTTTGGGGCTTTTATACTGGGGGGTAGCTATTTTTTATATTTTTTTGGAAAAAAGGGATTAAAAAAATATCAACGAACGAATGGAAAACGGGTTTTTAGAAAATCAAAAATATTTTAAAAAAAAAGATATTTTGTTGGGAACTTTTTTTAGGATTTTGTTGTATTTATTAATGAATATTTTTTTAATCAATATAAAATTAATTATAGCTATGAAAAAAAATAACGAGAAAGAGAAAAATAACGAGAAAGAGGACGCTCTTGGATGCCTCACTGCCTTTATCTTTTATTTATTTTTAGGATTTATTGGGGCTGTATCTTTTATCCAAAATTATAAAGAACATCCTATTTTGACTACATCAGGTTCTATTTCCTACCTAAATCTATTTAATGCTCTTATATTAATGTTTGTTGTAGTAGCAGGTTTTTTAATAATTCGCTTTGCTGCCAATGTATTAATCGAAGGATATAAACAAACTGGTTTAAGGTTTAGTGACGAGCGGCAGCGCGTCATACGTATCATTATTTATTACTCATATGCGGTACTGTCTTTCGCCTTCACTTACTGGTTGGCTTATAAAGCAGCACCCAAAAATAGTTTTGAGGTGAATGAAAGAATTATGAATTTTCGTAAAAGTGAATTAATACCAAATATAGAAAACGAAATCAGAAATGACAGCTTTGATATTGTTTTCATTGATAATTTAATGATTTTTGATTCTATAATTTATGATAGATATAGTAAATGGCAGTTTGACAACAATATCGACCATACCAAAGATACACTTAGAATGGCGTTCCCAGATTTCAATATAAAAATATATAGGCTTTTTAGACAAGGCTCAAGAAGTTCAGCAGGAGCAAATCAGCTACAAATTACAATTAACAATAATACAATTACAGTTGATAGTATAATAGGAAATAGAACAGACTTTTTATACCCAAAAACAGCCCTCTTTAAAGGAATAATGGGTAGGAAGAAATTACTTGAAGACAAAATAATTAAAACAAAAGAAAATTTAATAGAGGGTGTTTATGATTTAGGTTTTCTTGATTTTTTCTATTTTAGTGCAATTACTATCACAACTGTGGGTTATGGAGATATATTTGCCATCAATACCTCTGTCAGAATGATTGTCACAGCAGAGGTATTTATTAGTATTTTACTATTGACTTTTGGCTTGACATTATTTTTTAGAAATTCTAATAAAAAAGAAGAAGAAATAGTTGTTCTTGAGGTAAGCAAAGAACCCGCATGGTTAAAAAAGGCAAAGTCAAAAAATAGGCGACTAGGGCGAAAAAACCGTTGATTTTTTTGTTAACCAATAGTTTCTTTTTTGATAAAATCAGTAAATATACTGGGAGTGGAGCATTTAAAAAAAAAAGAGCGGTTCAAACTTTCAAGTGAAAGTCTGAACCGCCTTTTTTATGATTAATAATCTTGGTTTTAACAACTAAGATTATTTCATCAATTGGAATTTACGAACGACTGCGCGTTTTTTGTCCGCCGCAACTTGAATCGTATATTGACCGCCTTGAAGGTCTGCCACGTCAATTTCGACCGCACCAGAACCGACTTTTTCAATCTGAACTTGCTTCACATTTTTGCCCAAATGGTCATAGATGTTGAGCGTTACAGCCATTCCTTCGTACTGTTTGAGCGACACATTGATGTTGTCGTCCGCAGGATTCGGGAATACGTTTACGGTATTTACATTCGTAAATTTGACGGTTTTGATGTCCGAAATGGCAAAATTTCCATCGTCATACACGGCTTTGATGCGATAAGAGTTCTCCCCTGCTTCAGGTTTGGTATCGTAAGCATTGAATACGTGCATGTCTTGGTTGCGGTCGTTTGCGTTAGCATCAATATGCTCGATGTCTGCAAAAACGCCCGAATTGTCCAATTTTTGAACTACAAAATAATCATTTTTATAGCCAGTATTGTTCACCCATTCCAATCTTGCGCGCAACGCCTCTGCCGCACCGTCGAGACGAAGCGTAGCAACTGCGCTGTTTGCATTCCAATTGTTAGCAGCAGGACAATAAGGCGAACATCTCGCACCCGGAATGATTTCCCAAGTACCATTTGGCAATTTCCAACGCAAGCCGATGTGGTCACCACCTGAACCCTCTTTGTGACGGATTTCGATGTAATATTTCTGACCCGCATTCAACCATTGTGAACCTGAATATTGGGTTGAATATTTGCTCCACTCATGCTCATTTGTCCAACCGTTGATAGAACAAATACGATATTTGTTAGACGGATTGTCATTTTGAGCAAAATACATTTCCACATAATCATCACCATAAATGTTGAACTGATAATTACCAGAAACCGATGGGTGAATGTAACCACGAATCAAGGTAACATAATTGTCTGCATTGCGCGAACCCCACGTACAACTTGTTGTATTTGACGTGTGGTCTGGTGTACGATTTGGCATCGCGATAGGGAACGACCAATCGGTGTGGTTGTTCCAAACTTGATACAAAAGTGTACCCAATGCGTTGTTGTTACAAGCTGGTACAGGAGGATTGTTACAACTGATGACCGTTGGATTAGAACAACAAGATTCGCAAGTGCCAAGATTGAAGTTGAAATCACCCGCCAAGTTGGTGTTAGAAGTAAACCAACCCGAAGCACCCATCACATTTTGCTGCAAGTTTGCAAAATTACCCACTTGGAAAGCAGGACCATTGCGGTTGATGGTTACGGTTCCGTGTACGGTTCCGATTGTACCTGTTGTGGTCGTGTAATAGTACCAGTTTGCCGTATTCATGCCAGTTGCACCACAAACGCCGTTGCCGTCGCCTAATTTAGGGCTACCCGCCGACGTACATGTGCGACCGCTAAATGTCACGTTTACGCTATACGTTTGACCATTTGCATGGACATTACCCGCAAGTGTAGCCGTATTGTCGCTACGTTCTGTAAATTTGAGGTTTGTACCCGCCGTGTAGAATACGCCGTTGTACAACATTACGTAATTTGTACCCGTTGCAGAATTACAATTGGTACGTGTATTTGTTACAGGACGAATGCTAATAGCCGTACCACAAGTGTTGACTACTGTAACCGTTACTGTAAATGAACAAGTAGCCATGTTGCCACGTGCGTCACGAGCTGTATAAGTTACCGTAGTAGTTCCTACTGGGAACGCTGCACCACTCGCCAAACCTGCAGTTTGGGTAACCGTTGGTGTGCTACATGCGTCAGTCGCTGTTGGAGCAGTCCAAGATGCAACTGCCGTTGAACCCGTAGTTGTCAAACTGATGTTCGCTGGGCAACCCGCCAATACTGGGGGGGTCGTCTCTGTCAAACACGGATTGTTTTGTGAAACCGTTACTGTAAATGAGCAAGTAGCCGTGTTGCCACGTGCGTCACGAGCCGTATAAGTTACCGTAGTTACGCCCACTGGGAACGCTGCACCACTTGCCAAACCTGCAGTTTGCGTCACCGTTGGTGTACTACATGCGTCAGTCGCAGTAGGCGCAGTCCATGAAGCCACTGCACTTGTACCCGTAGTTGTCAAACTGATGTTCGCTGGGCAACCCGCCAATACTGGGGGGGTCGTCTCTGTCAAACATGGATCGCCACCTGTACCGCAGTTAACTTCGTTTAATAATTTAATATTAAAATCACCTTCAATACCATTGCTCAATGTAAACCAACCGCTTGCGCCATTGTCGCTTACATTTTGTAAGTTAGCACCTGTACCGACTTGGAAAGCAGGTCCGCGACGGGTTACAGTCAATGATTGACCACCAATTACAACAGTTCCACTCATGCCCGTGAAATACATCCAACCAGAAGTTGAAGCCGTAGCAGGCAAACACAATTCAATTTTCGGGCTGCCCACTGGAGCCGTTGAAGTTCCGCCTGTATAAGTAACATTTACAGGCACATATTGCCACGTGCGTGGGTCATACAAATTACCCGACAAAGTAGCCGTTGTACCGTTGATTTCAAAACGCAAAGATGCTGCTGCGAAATAAACGCCTTGACCATTGATGTTCAAATACATCGCATAAGGCTGCCAGCTACCCGAACCACAAATGTCATTGGTGCTAAAAGCATCGAAACGACGGCAAGTGCCACCGCCACCAGTTGTACCACATTGCGTAGGTGTAACCGTTACGCAGTTAGATTCACCGAGGTAAGCAGAACAACCTGCGCGACGTGCGCAACGCAAATAATAAGTCGTCACTGCAACAGAACCAACTGTCAAATTCGCTGAATTTGAGTTTGGAATTGCCGTATAACCATAACAACCTGACGTAGAACTAAACCACAAATATTCAATTGCACCCGTTCCACCCGCAGGCATTGTCACATTGTTGATAACGATTTGACCGTTTACACAAGCCGCTGCAACTGTGCCACCAGAAGTAACATTGTCACAACCACCACCAGTCGCTGTAACTGTTACTGTAAACGAACACGTTGATGTGTTGCCACGTGCGTCACGTGCCGTATAAGTTACCGTAGTGGTTCCCAATGGGAACGTAGCACCGCTTGCCAAACCTGCGGTTTGCGTTACAGTCGGCGTGCTACATGCGTCCGTCGCAGTAGGCGCAGTCCATGAAGCTACCGCACCCGAACCCGTCGTTGTCAAGCTAATATTCGCTGGACAGCCCGAAATTACTGGGGGGGTCGTTTCTGTCAAACATGGGTTTGCCGTAGCGCATTGGTTGGGAGTAACCGTGATGCGATTCGATTCGCCAGGATAGCCGCTACAATTTGAACGACGCGAACAACGCAAATAACAAGTATTTACAGAAACCGTTCCTACTGTCAAAGAGGCAGTGTTCGTATTTGGAATCGGTTGGAAAGATGCGCAGTTATCAGTAGAAATAAACCACAAATATTCCAACGTGCCTGTGCCACCAGTAGGCAAAGTTGCGTTGTTCAACACAATTTGACCATTTACACAAGCTGCCGAAATCGTGCCGCCCGCCGTAACGTTGTCACAAGTGTTGCTACCGCCACATGGCGTTGCAGGCGTACCGCTCAACAAAAGGTTGAAGTCAGCCGTTGCGCCGGGTTGTTGTGCCAACAACGTTGCACCGCCAGCAGTTGGCTGCGAAACGATTGTCCACAAAAACCAACCACTACCGCCATTGGCTGCTTGGTCGAGTGGTTCTGGTTGGTCGTCGCCACCGATACCCACTTGGAAATCGTGACCATTGCGTGCCAACGTAACACTGGCACCAGCCAAATCGCCTGCGCCTGTCAACGTAGCAGAACCCCACTGATAGTAATACCAACCCGTAGCCGCTTGACCATAGTTTGTATAAGGGCTACCTGCGCGAGGCGTAAAAGTCTGCGCCGTCAAATTTAAGACGACATTGAAACGACGGTTGGCGTTGCCAAATTGAGCAATCGTACCGCTCAAACGAGCGGTTCCGTCGGTGTTTTCTACGAAAGTCGTACCCGATTGAAACAACCATGCAGCAGGCGTATTGTCAGACATAATGCCTGTCAACAACATGCCGAAGTCGTCCCATTGGTTGGAGTTCGTAGATTTAGCGTTCGTTACTTGGCGCGTTACCGGCGCAGTACAAGCAGATTGAGCAAACACATTCGTTTGCCAACACATGCTCAACAGTAACATAAAACACGCTACTACTTTGGAGTAAACGGTTCTGTTCATACAGCTCTGTTTAATTTTAAATTAAAAAATAAATAAATTTTTAAAAATGTATTATGTGAAAAAAATAAATAAATATTATTTATATGTAAAAACACGATAATCGGCGCAAACGAAAAAAAGGCTTTTTGAAAACCCCTTGAAAATGCTAAAATTGAACGGTGTAGAAAAAAAATCGGGAGGTGCGAAAAACGTCAGATACTACGTCTGAACGATAATTGTTAAAATGGATAGTGAAGTTGATTAAAATAAATTAAAGCACTGAAAATTCGCAGTTGCAAGTAAGATTAAAGTCGTAATAATGCTCGTAAAATTGTAATATCGCAAATAGAACTTGGTGTAAAAAACGTAAACAGATGTAAGATTTATTCCAAAATAAAAAAAGTTGTAAATTTAGTTTTATTAAAAAAGGTAAAGTTAATTTTTATCAATGTTATGGGTTGTAATGAAAATTTTGAAATCAAATTTTTTAAATGTAATTTTATTGTGTTATTAAAAAAATTACCAATTAATTTCAATGCAAAGATAGTGTCATTTTTTATACTTTGCACCCTTCCAAACGAAAAAAAGAAGACAATTAGAGAAAAATACCCATTTTTTTGTATAAATTCTATATCAAAAAAAACTTAATCAAAAGACTTTCTTTTTGTGTTTTTAAGAATGGATAAATAATTGAAAAAAAACATATAAAAATTGACTTTTAGGGCAAATATACTGGGGGGGGGGTATTTTTGAAGGCGCGTGATGTTTTTGTGAAATCTAAGTTGTTCCTTTGTCCAAGATTTTTAAAATTTCTAATTTTTTCTAAAAAACATTTCATAAAATATAAAAAAAAATTCAAAATGGGAAAAAGATATTTTTTCGCTTTATTGGCAATTGCCGCATTACAAAGTTGTGTTGGAACAGACATCATTGACGACCCCATTGTTCCTGAACGCATCAATATTTCGCCGCGCATCAACACCCTCGCTGTTGGCGCATCTCAAACTTTCGCCGTAAAATATAGCAACAAATACGGCACGGAAGAAACGCCCAAAAACCTTGCATGGCGCACCAGTTCCGCCGCTCGCGTAACGGTGGACGCAACAGGCAAAGCCACGCGCATCGCCGTAGGAGCCACCACGCTCTACGCCACCAACGGCACGGCAACAGATTCCATCGTGTTAGACCCAACCACCGCACCCAATGACACAACGTTCTCAAAAATGGGTAACTTTGTGCGCGTTTCGGCTTCGTACAATGTGGCGGGTACCGCACGTGTGCAAACGGTTCGCGGCGTAACGCAAATTGTTACGAGTGCAGGTTTCAGCGTCACGGCGGGTCCAAGTATCTATGTTTTGTTGACCAACAACATTAATGGCAACTATTCTGTTACACCAGGCGGCAATGCCATCAACGGCGTGAGTGCGCAAATTACGCCCAACAAACTCACCCAGTTTTCAGGCGCATTGACGTATAATGTTCCCGCAGGAGTCAATCCCGCAAATTATCGCTACGTCGTTTTGTATTGCGTTTTGGGTCCAGTTTTTGGATATGCAGATTTAAATTAAAAAAATAGTTAAAAAAATAATGAAAAAATGCCCCCCCCCCAGTATTAAGCCCCCCAGCCCCCCCGAAGGGAGGCAGAAGAAGCATTTTTTAAAAAATATTAATCTATCATCAAAAAAAAATTATTAAAAAATATGAAGAAAATTGCTGTTTTATTGTTTGTTTTCAGCGTCATTTGTTCGTCGCGCACGCAGGCGCAGGCTTGGGGAAAAGCCAAAGGAGAAGGTTTTTTCAAACTTGATTTTACGTCCATCAAAGCCCAAGATGTTTTCGATAATTTTGGCAAAATCGTACCATTCCGCACGCTCGGCAACTATACGACCGCCGTTTATGGCGAATATGGTTTGGGCAATAAAATCACGGTTTATGGCTACGCGCCTTTGTGGGTGAGCAACCAGTTGGCAGCCTTGCAAGGCGCGCAAACAGGCAACATCATCTCGGAAGGAGCCGCTCGAAATGGCGTTGGTGACATTGATTTGGGCATTCGTTATCCGTTGTTGACGGGCAAATGGTCGGTCAGTTTGAACGTCTTGTTGGGCTTGCCAACGGGCAATTCGACCGACATCAATGCGTTGTTTACGGGTGACGGCGAGTTTAACCAATTGGCAAAAATCAATGTCGGCACAGGTGCTACAAAATGGTGGACACAAGGCGGCATCGGTTTCAACAATCGAACGAAAAATAATTCGGACGAAATCCGCTACGAATTTGAGTTCGGCTACAAATTTTTAAACGAACGCCTTTTGGCAATGCTCAAAGTTGGTGGCATTCAAAGCCTCAACAATGGTGCAGGTTTTGGCGCGGCAACGGGTTTGTTTTCCAACAATGTGGAATACACGGGCATCGGTCCAGAGGTTCTGTATTATTTGAACAGCTCTAAAAAATATGGGATTTCGGGTCGCGTAGCAGGCACATTGGGTGGTCGCAACGTGTTGGCGGCTCCTTCGTTTTCGGTAGGCGCATTCGCACAATTCTAAACAAAAATCAAGTTTTTATAGCATCATTTTTACGAAAATGGTGCTATAAAAATAAAAATACATCAAAATTGGGCAACATGTCATTTTTTAGATTTGCAAATGCTTGAAAAATTGAGAAAACGTATTAGCTTTGCGCAAAAATTGAAAAGGTTAAATTGCTTATCTAAAATAAAAACATTTTGTTGATATGAATTTGCATGAATATCAGGGCAAAGAATTGCTCAAAAGTTATGGCGTAAAGATTCAAGAAGGCATTCTTTGCACTACGCCCGAAGAGGCGCAAAAAGCAGCCGTAAAATTGCGTCGCCTCTACAAAAGTGAGGGCTGTGTGGTCAAAGCACAAGTTCACGCAGGCGGACGCGGCAAAGGCGGCGGCGTAAAATTTGCCCCAAATCCTAAAAAAGCAAAAGAAAAAGCAACGGATATTTTAGGAATGATGCTCATCACGCCGCAAACGTCGGCAACGGGCAAACTCGTCAGAAAAGTATTGGTCGCACAGGACGTTTACTATCCAGGTGCTTCGGAACCAAAAGAATTTTATATCTCCGTTTTGACCGATAGAGGCACCAAACAAAACGTCATCATCTATTCTACCGAAGGCGGAATGGACATCGAACACGTGGCAGAAGTGACTCCGCATTTGGTTCAAAAAGAATTTATTGACCCGCTTTTGGGCTTGCGCCCTTTCCAAATCAGCAAAATTTGCTTCAATTTGGGCTTGTCGGGCAATGCTTTCAAGGAAATGTCGGCTTTCATTGATTCGTTGTATCGCGCTTTTTTGGGCAGCGACGCGGCGATGTTTGAAATCAACCCATGTTTGAAAACTTCGGACGACCAAATCATCGCCGTTGATGCAAAAGTTGCGTTAGACGAAAATGCCTTGTTCCGTCACCCCGAACTTGCCGCCCTACGCGACAAAGACGAGGAAGACCCCACCGAAGTGGAAGCAAGCGAAGTGGATTTGAACTACGTAAAACTCGACGGAAACGTCGGTTGCATGGTCAACGGCGCAGGTTTGGCAATGGCAACGATGGACATGATTCAACTCGCAGGCGGTTCTCCTGCCAACTTCCTCGATGTCGGCGGCACCGCAAACGCAGAGCGCGTTGAAAAAGCCATGCGCATTATTTTGAAAGATACCAATGTGAAAGCCATTTTGATTAATATTTTTGGTGGCATCGTGCGTTGCGACCGCGTGGCGCAAGGCGTGATTGATGCTTACAAAAATATTGGCGAAATCCGCGTTCCCATCATCATTCGTTTGCAAGGAACGAATGCCGATATTGCTAAAAAAATGATTGATGAGTCTGGTTTGAAAGTCAAATCCGCCATTTTGCTCAAAGAAGCGGCGCAAGCAGTTGCCGCAGTGTTGGCATAACATCAACATAATTTTACATAACAAAGCCTCGCATACGTCGTGTATGTGAGGCTTTGTTGTATTTATTTTGAAAATATTTTTGATTAAAAAAAATCCGCGTTTTCCACGTCTCGCGTTGATGTCTTTTTAATCCCATTTTTCCATAAAAACGGC
>JBJOPA010000174.1:0-12889 GCA_046051005.1 Bacteroidota bacterium | reverse complement strand
GCCGCTATTGATGTCGTCGAATTGGCGATTGTTCCAAGAGAGCGTATAGCCAATCCAACCCGTCAACTGACCTTCTTTTCGTTGTACGAAGAACTCTGCGCCATAGGCTTCTCCTTTCCCTTGCACGATTTTGTCTTGCCAATCGGTTTGTGTTCCTGCAAAAGAAGAACCTTCTTTGTAAGAAATCACACCGTCCATTTTTTTATAAAACGCCTCGATGCTCACTTCATATTCGTCTTTCCAAGTTTCGGCTGCGCCTACGACGGCTTGCCAAGATTTTTGCGGCTTGACGCGACTGGTTGACGGAACCCAAAGGTCGGTCGGCAAACCCACGCTTTCATTGGTCAACAAATTGATGTATTGTTGCATGGTTGCGAAAGAGGCTTTCAACGACATGTTATTTCCAATCGGATAGTTCAAATTGATGCGCGGCTGCAAAGAAGAATACGTCACGCCGTCCACCAAAAATGCCGACGCATGAAGACCGATGTTGGCTTTCAGGAGTTTACCGATTTGCATTTCGTCTTCAATATAAGCGGTGGGTTCAAAAGAATATTTGGTCGTACTTCCCAAAACTGTATCTAATGTAAGCTGACGAATCGTCGCATTGATTTGAAACGCGCCCGGATTGTAGGTGTGATACGTGCCACCAAAACCTACTTTGAATTTATGTTTTGGACTATGTATATAATCCAAATCATAACGCGCTGACCAATCCTTGATGCCCGAAACATAACTTCCCGATGCGGCAGTCAATGTGCCGTCGCGTTGTCTTTCATAACCGATCAAGGTGTTAACATTATAATTGCTATATGTTACCGTTGCATTTGAAAACATTTTTTTGCCAATCAACCAGTTCCAGCGAAAAGCAGCCGTTAGATTGCCCCAATTGATGCCCGCATCGGTTTTGTTGTAGTTTGCGTCATTGTTTGCTTCTGCTTCCGAAATGCCGATGCCCAAGACATCGCGCCCTGTGTAGGCGGACAAAAACAAGCGGTGTTTATTGTTGATTTTCCAGTTCACTTTTGCATTGAGGTCATAGAAATAGAGGTCTAAATCCACCGAACGATTCAACTCAACGCCATTGCGACCTATTGTAGTGCCGCTATTTGCTATCGCAATGATGGGTCGAATGATGGCATCAATGTAAGTGCGTCGGGCGGAAACGATAAACGAGGCTACGTCTTTTTTTATCGGTCCTTCTATGGAAACATTAGACGAAATGATGCCGATGGAACCCTCGCCTTGAAATTTTTTCATGTTGCCTTCTTTCATATCTATCTCGATGACCGACGACAAACGACCACCGTATCGGGCAGGAAAACCGCCTTTGGTGAGCGTCACGTTCTTAATCGCATTGCCATTGAAAACCGAAAACAAACCGCCCACGTGCGACACATTATAAATCGGTACGCCGTCCAACAAAATCAAATTTTGGTCGGGCGAACCCCCGCGTACATACAACCCGTTCTGACCCTCGCCGCCCGCTTGCACGCCCGGCAACAATTGTAAGACCTTCAATACGTCCACCTCGCCAAACAAGGCGGGAATCTTCTTGATTTGCTCAATTGGAATCACGATTTTAGACGTTTGCACTTGGTTTTCGATGCGATTTTGTTTTTTAGCATTCACCTCAACGGTTTGCATTTCGAGACCTTCGACGAGGGAAATGTTCATGACGGTGTCGCGTCGCAATTTCAGTTGATATTGTTGGGGTTGATAGCCGATATAACTCACCGTTATCACCGCATCGCCTTTGGGCAGCGTGAGCGAATAGAAACCAAACGTGTTGGTGACGACCCCTTGTTTTGTTTTTGCATCGAAGATGGCGGCGGAAATGAGGCGTTCGCTGGATTGCGCATCTTCGATGTAACCGCTAATGGTCACCGTTTGCGCTTGCAACTTTGCGATGCAGCATAGACCCGCTATCAAAAACAGCGAGACAAAAAACTTCCCCCTTTTGGGAGGATTGAGGGGTATTTTTTGAAAATTCATACTTATAGATTTTTTTTGAAAAACTTTGATAAACGCTATACGCATCAAAAGCCCCAAACGGTTGTTTGATAGCGGAAAGTTTTTTGGATTTTTATACAAAAAAAACGCCCCCCCCAGTATTTGAACCCCAAAAACGGGTTTTATACTGGGGGGGGCATTTTTTGATTTTCCAATTTCCGTTGATAGGCTTTTTTATGGCACCTTTGAAATGATGCTATCATAAACGGCTTTCAACTGCTCGTTGGTCTCTTTTTGCTTAATCTCTTGCAACATTTCACTCAACTTTGGACTTGCTTTTGCGCCCTGCAACTTGCGCATCGTCACCAATGCTTTGGTCGCCGCATATCGACGATATAAAGTCGCATTCGGATTGATGCCCACCGATTTCAACGCCATCATTTTTTCCACGATGTCAAAATCAGGTTTTGCCGCCGCCACTTTCAACAATGCCACCGCATAGCTCTCCGTGAAATCTATCGCCGCTGGACCCTCAATTAGTGGCATATTTTTTTCAAAAAATTTCAACTTTTCCAAGTCCGCCGTACTTGCAAAAATGTTTCCGACGGCACTCAACAAATCACCATTTTCGGCGTTTTCATATTGTTTTGCCAAGTCTATGACTTCCGTCGGCGCGAGTTTGTTTACCGCTTTCATCGCCGCCGCCACAACGGTATAAGCAAAATCGGTGTTGGCAATATTTTTCAAAACAGGCGCATACGCCACATTTTTAGAAACTTCTAACTTCTGAATGGCAGCAATTCTGACCTGCGAACGGTTGTCTTTTTCCGCCATTTCCATGATTTTAGGCAACACTTCGGGGTCTTCTTTCGACCCAATTCCTTTCACGGCAAGCTCTCTGATTCCCCAAAATTTATCGCTCAAAGCACTTTTCAAAATGGCTTTCGCAACGGGCGTTTTTTTGGACATCAAAACCTCCAACGCCTCGCGTCTATCCAAATATTTTGGTGCGTTTTTGTACATAAACGCCCATTCGTCGTCGCTGTGATTGTCAATTTTCTCTGCGACCAACATTTTTTCTGCATCTACGTTCACCAAATCTGGTTTCGTAGGACAATCAAACACGAATGCCTGTTTTCGACGATTCATGCGAATCATTTTTCGTTCTTTTTTTCCATCTGCATAAATGTCCACTGCCATCGGCAACTCAAAAACGGCAGGGATTTCGTCTGTCGGTTGTTGATTTTGCTCTATGGAAACGGTCATTTTTTTATTGGCGGGGTCGTATTCATAGTTAATTTCAATTTTCGGATGTCCCGCCTTGAAATACCACTGATTGAAAAACCAGTTCAAATCTTCACCTGTCACGGATTCAAAAGCCAATCGCAACTCGTGCGCCTCGCCCGTGCTGTAAGCGTGTTGATTCAAATATTTTTTCAGCGCAGCAAAAAAAGCTTCATCGCCCACATACTTTCTCAATTGATGCAAAATGCAACCGCCCTTGTTGTAGGAATGTCGGTCAAACATTTCTTCGCGAGAATTGTAGGCAAAATGCACCAAATTGTGGGTTCTGGTCTGCGCTTCATCAAAATATCCCAACATATCTTCATACAAATGATGTTCGCCAAAGTCGTCGCCATATTTATTGGCAAACCAAAGCGACTCCGAATAATTGGCAAAACTTTCGTTTACCGTCAGATTTGACCACGACTCGCAAGTGACCAAATCGCCAAACCAATGGTGAAACATTTCGTGCGCCACCACGGTTTCGTTATATTCGTTGTCAATGGTTTCGCGTTCGGTTCCGTTCAAATATTCACCGAAAATGACGGCAGTTGTATTTTCCATCGCGCCCGAGACATAATCTCTAACAATGACTTGCGCATATTTTTGCCAAGGATATTCCACACCCAATTTGTCGGAATAAAACGACAACAATTCAGGCGTATTTTTGAAAATTTGCTTTGCATTTTTTTCATATTTCGGCTCGACGTAATACATCAAATCTTTTCCACGCCATTTTTCGGTGACGACTGCAAAATTGCCCACCGCCATCATCACCAAATACGGTGCGTGCGGTTTGTCCATTTTCCAAGCGTCGGTGCGCGTGCCGTTTCCGTTGTTTTTTGACCCCACCAACAAGCCATTGGAAAGGGTTTTGTATTTGTCTTCGACCGTGATATTAATATCGGTGGTCATGCGTTGATTGGGTTTGTCAATCGTCGGAAACCAATGTGAATTGCTTTCGGTTTCGCCTTGCGTCCAGATTTGAATCGGTTTGTTGGCATCAGTTCCGTCTGGATTGATAAAAAACAAACCTTTGTCCGAACTAATTGCCTCCGAACCGCCGCCTGTGTAGGCTTCGTCGGGCTTGCCAACATATTCGATGGCGACGCGATATTGGTCGTTGCGCGTGTAGATGCGCCCCAAAGAAATGACCAATTTATCGTTTTTATACTCATATTTCAAGGGCGAACGACGGTCTGCATCTTCAACAGATTTGATGTCCATTCCCTTTGCATCGAGTTCCAAGATGTCTGTTTCGTAGAAATATGGCTTCGCCGTAATCACAATTTTACCAATACAATGGCGTTTTTTCCAATCAAATCGCACGTCAATGACAGAGTGAATCAAATCGGTTTCCTGTTTTGCAGTGGCGCGATAAATGGGCAACGTGTCTGGATACGCCATCGCCGCGTCGCCAATGGGCAACGTGCTGACAGGCATTGGAGCCTCAACAGGTGGTTCTGCTTTCACGACGGCAGGACTTTCGACCGTTTTGACAGGTTGTATTTTTTTCGATGGTGTACAACTGTAAGGCGACAATGCCAAAATAGTGCCCACCAAGAGCCAAAGGTTTTTTTTCATTATTAGCGTAAATAATTTATTTTTAAATTGAAAAATTTGAATGCGTCTGTTTCTATTGCGCTGCGCAAAGGTAGTAAAAAAAATAAAATATAGAATCCATTATTGACGAATCATAAAAATGCTTGCTTCTCCCTTTTGGGGGGATTGAGGGGGGCAAAACTCCCCCCCCCAGTATCCACGCCTAAAAACGACATCTTTTCCAACAAAGTTGCCCAAAAATGAACCGCTTTTGAATTTTATTCGTTAAGAATATTTGGAGAAAACGTTTTTCAATGAAACCTTATTAAAAATCTAAAATATGAATATTTCTAAAGAAACCATCGCCGTTATACTGGGGGGGGGCGCGGGTTCTCGTTTGTCGCCGCTCACGCATGCCCGCTCGAAGCCCGCCGTTCCGATTGCCGGAAAATATCGTTTGGTGGACATTCCAATTTCCAATTGCATCAATTCAGATGTTAGTCGAATGGTTGTTTTAACGCAATTTAATTCGGCATCTCTCAACAAGCATATTAAAAATACGTATCAATTTAGTTCTTTCAGTCGCGCTTTTGTTGACATTTTGGCAGCCGAACAAACGCCCGACAATCCGCGATGGTTTCAAGGCACCGCCGACGCGGTTCGACAAATTTTGCATCACCTCGAAACTTATCCTTTCGAGTATGTCATCATTTTATCGGGCGACCAACTCTATCAAATGGATTTCAAGGAAATGTTGGCGCATCACATCGCCCAAAAAGCGGAAATTTCTATCGCCACCATTCCCGTCAATGCGCGTGATGCCTCCGAATTTGGCATCTTGAAAACCGATGAAAATACGTTTATCACCGCTTTTGTTGAAAAACCTGCTGCCGAATTGTTGCCCGACTGGGTGAGTGACACAGGCGAAACGATGCAAAAAGAAGGTCGAAATTACCTTGCTTCGATGGGTATTTACATTTTCAATCGGGATTTGTTGTTCCATTTGTTGCGAAAAGAAATGGCTGATGCCACCGATTTTGGAAAAGAAATTATGCCCCAAAGCATTGGCAAACGGCGCATCGTGAGCTATCAATTTGAAGGCTATTGGACGGACATCGGCAACGTCTATTCGTTCTACGAAGCCAATATTGCGCTCACCGACGACATTCCGTCGTTCAATCTTTTCAGCAACGAACACCCTATTTTCACCCGTTCGCGGTCGTTGCCGCCTGCAAAAATTAGTGGCACTACCCTCGAACGCACCATCATTGCCGAAGGCTCTATCATCATGGCTTCGCGCATCGAAAAAAGCGTCTTGGGCGTGCGCTCACGTGTGGGACACGGCACAAACATAGTTGGAACTTATGTAATGGGTAATGACTATTTTGAAAGCATCGAAGACATGAAAAATGCCGTCGAACAACAATTGCCCGTCATGGGCATTGGCGAACGCTGCTACATTGCGCACGCCATTATTGATAAAAATTGTCGAATCGGAAACGATGTTCGCATCATCGGCGGATTGAAACGCCCCAATGTGGAACACGAATTATACACCATCAAAGATGGAATTGTCGTTGTCAAAAAAGGCGCGACTTTGCCAAATGGTTTTGTGATTTAAACTTTTTTTATGTTGTAAGTTGTTAATAATATTGATAATTAACAACCTACAACATAAAAAAAATATTATTTTATTTCTTCGTAATCTGTCCACTCGTCGTCTTGCGTACGTGGTTTTTGATTGTTGAATCTACCCGTATTGAATCCATTCACCAAGTCTTCTTGTTGTTTTGCAAATTTTGCGAGGCGATTGTAAAAAATGGCTTTAATGAACAACCAAAAAAATACAATTGGATAACAAAAAACCAAAAACACCAGCCAAGTTAAGCCTTTCAGCACGTCTGTTTTGAAATTTTCCACCAATTGTTGGGCATATTTGAACACCACCACGCGATTGATGACCAACGCCAAAATCAAAAAAACAGGCGCACACCAATACAAAAAACCAATAAAACCCTTGATGATGATGTAAATTAAAACCAAAATCCCCACGCCCACCAACAACGAAATGAGCGACGAAAAAGGATTGCGCGGTTGCAACGGATTGCCGCCGTTATTGCCAATATAAATCATAGCATTTTTTTAATTTGATTAATTATTTTTTTTCAGTAAACGCAAAGCGAAAAAGCCATGTTGCGAAAAACATAAATTAATTGGCATTTCGGATTGTGTTTTTTTCCATCAACCATAAAATGCCTGCAAATAATAAAAAACAAGCCGTAGAAAGCGCAAAAAGCCCCCCCCCCAGTATGTCCCCCCTCAATCCCCCCGAAGGGGGGAGGTTTATGTTTTTTGTTGCTATTTCATTAACAAAAAGTGCATTTTTCAACCATTCAAAAACTTGCCAAACGCCTAATGCGAGGGCTAAATAACCAAAAATGCGCCCAATTGGATACGGAACGGGATAGAATCGCTGCCCCAAAAACCAACTGGTCACCGCCATAAAAGCATAACAAATCAAGGTTGCCCAAGCCGAACCCAAATAGCCCAACGTCGGAATCCAAAGCCAATTGAAAAACAACGTCACGCCCGCGCCCGCTACCGAAACCCACGCGCCCAACCGCGTTTTGTCCGTCAATTTATACCAAATCGACAAATTGTAATACATGCCCAGACAAATATTTGCCATCAAAAGAATAGGCACGACTTTCAGCCCCGACCAATATTTTTTTCCAATAAAAAATTTGAAAAAATCAAGATAAACCATCACCATCACAAACAACAAAGCGCAAACGGCAACGAAAATACGCATCACTTTGGCATAGGTTTCTGCCGCACCGTTGCTTTTGGCTCTTGCAAAAAAGAACGGCTCCGCACCCATGCGAAACGCTTGTATGAAGAGTGTAACCAATAACGATAATTTATAATTTGCGTTGTAAATGCCCGTTTGTGTTTCCGCAATGAGTTGGTCTGGAATCAACATTTTGAGTAACATGCGGTCTAATGTTTCGTTTATCATGCCTGCAAAACCCATGAAAATCAAGGGAAAGGCATAAAAAAACATTTTTTTCCACAATTGTGCATCAAATCCGTATCGAATATTTTTAAAATCTTGATAGAAAAAAGGCAAAATCAAGACGCTCGACAAAATATTTGCCCAAAACATAGGCGCAATATCCGTCCGTTTTTCGATGAGATACCACCAAAGATTTAAACAAATATTGATGCCAATCGAAAGCAGGCGCAACATCGCAAAACGAGTCGGTTTGCCTTGTTGCCGCAGCCGCGCAAACGGAATGGCGGTGATGGCATCAGCCCCCAGTATCAACGCAAAATATTTGAAAAATTCGGCTCGACCGTCGTTGCCCGTCGCGTGCGAAAGTTGCGACGAAAAAAGAAAAATCAACAACGAAAAACCAATAGAAGAAACTAAAATAGAAATAAAAATAGTCGCAAATGTTCGGTTGTCTTCTTCGGTTTTCGATGAATCAGAAGTGTTAGAACTCGAAAAACGAAAAAATGCCGTTTCCATTCCATAGGTAAAAATTACCGCCGCAAAGGACGCAAACGCATAGAACCACGACGACACGCCGTAGGTAGCGGGGTCCATCACGTGGGTGTAAAGCGGCACCAAAAAATAGTTGAGCAAACGCCCGACCATGCTCGACAATCCATAAATGGCTGTTTGCCCCGCCAATTTTTTTAATAAACTCATGTTATAAAAATATTTTGCCTATTTTTTGAAAAAAAGCCCAAAAATCCCGAAATATACTGGGGGGGTGCTTTTTGAGTCAAAAAAATAGGATTGATTTTTTTTTCGACCAACAAAACTACAAAAAAAATGGATTTCCAACCAAAAATCCCTCGTGTGACACGCACGCGAGGGATTTTTTGGGGTTGCAAAAACAACTTATTCATGTCGATAATACATCAAAATGCCACCGAAAATCGTAATCAATGCGATAAGCCAACTGGCAAGTTTGACAGAATATCGAATATGTTGAACAAACGCCAATATCGAATCTCGATGTTGCGGATAGCGCGGCAACACTTCCGTTTCCAGTCTTTTCATATCAAAAATATGAACGGTTCCAAATTCGACCCGATTTTGAACTAATATTTTATAAAACTTAAAAACTTTTATCCTAAAATAAAGATTCAAAAACAGCAATGCCGCAAATATGGAACAGACAATGGTGATGAGAATGATGCGCATGATTATTCAAATTAATTATTCAAATTCAGTAGATAAAACTGCCAAAATTTCCTTTGCGGTTTCTTCTTCGAGTTCCGAACGTCGAACGATTTCGTCGGCAGTGAGTTTCAACACGTCGCGGGCGGTATCACAACCGATGCGTTTGAGTTCGTCAATAATCCAACCTTCGATTTCGTCGCGGAATTCGTCGAGTTCTACGTCATCTTCAAAAACTTCTTCATTTTCTCTAAATACCTCGACTTCGTAGCCCGACAAACGACCTGCCAACTTGATATTTGTGCCGCCTTTGCCAATCGCCAACGAAACTTGGTCTGGTTTTAGGATAACGTGCGCCGTTTTTTTCTCTTCGTCAATTTTCACTTCCAACACCTTCGCAGGCGTGAGGGCACGTTGAATGAAGAGCGACAAATTAGACGTATAATGGATTACGTCAATGTTTTCGTTGCGCAATTCTCGCACGATGCCATGAATCCGCATACCGCGTTGTCCCACACACGAGCCAACTGGATCTACTTTATCGTCATGCGAATCTACCGCAATTTTGGCGCGTTCGCCCGGAATGCGGACAATTGCCTTGATAACAATCACGCCGTCTTCGATTTCAGGCACTTCTTGTTCTAATAATTTTTCCAAAAAACGCTCGTCGGTGCGCGACATCATAATAAATGGTGTGCCGTTTCGGAGTTCCACTTCTTTGATAACGCCTTTGATGCCGTCGCCTTTTTTGTAGAAATCGCCTCGAATCATTTCTGTTCTTGGCAATACAATTTCGTTGCCCGTTGCGTCGTCCAAAACGAGCAAATCTTTTTTCAAGACTTGACTGATTTCGCCTGTCACGAAATCGCCTACGCGCTCGCTGTATTTTCGATAAATATCATCTTTTTCCAAATCCATGATTTTAGAAATCAAGGTTTGTCGCGCCGCTTGAATGGCGCGTCTTCCAAATTCTTCAATCTGAATGAGTTCGTAGCATTCGTCGCTCACGTTATAGTCGCGGTCAATCAAAATGGCTTCTGAAAACGCAACTTGCAAACGCTCGTCGGTAACTTCGCCGTCAGGCACCACTTCGCGAATGCGCCACAATTCGAGGTCACCCGTTTTTGAGTTGGCAATTACGTCGAAATTGTCGTCCGAACCATATTTTTTCTTAATCAACGTTCTGAAAACGTCTTCCAACACCCGCAACATGGCGGCTTGGTCAATATTTTTGCCTTCTTTAAAATCGGCAAATGAAGAAACTAAATTCATTTTACTTTATATTTTATTTATTAAAATTTAAATGTAATTATGATGTTGTAATTTTAATTTTATTTAAACGAAACCTGAATCAATGCCCGCTTGATGTCTGCGTAGGCGTAGGTTTTACGAATCATTTCCTTAATTTTTTTCTTTCCTTCTTTCGTCACTTGTTCAAACTCGATGGTTGCCGATTCGTCGTTGGCTTCTACCAATTTTCCAACGGTTTTGGTGAGTTCGGCATCAACAATTTCGAGTTCGCGACCTACGTTTTTAACATACTGACGCGGCACTTGCAACGGGCGCGACAAGCCCGGCGACGACACTTCGATTTCATAATTGGTCAGCCATTCGCCTTCGTCAATGTGTTTTTCTAGGAAACGGCTCATTTTTTTACACGCCATCAAGTCCACGCCGCTGTCGGCATCTAAAATAACGTAGAGATGTTTGGCTGGGGTCATCGTCACTTCGAGCAAAAAATAGCCTTCAAAATCCGAATGGTCTAATTGTTGCAACACCAATTCTTCGATGCGATGTTCTATCATATTTTTAAAATTTAATAATGGTTATTTTACCAAATGAAAAAGAGGAAGCGCAGAGCCAACCTCGTGCGCGTCCTCTTTCCTCGAAAACAAAGAGTACAAAACTGTCGCAAAGTTAAGACTATTTTTCGAGTTTGCAAGTTTTTTTTTCAAAAAATGCCCCCCCCCAGTATATTTCGATAAAATGGAGGTTTTTTACCCCATTTTTCAAATCGAAATGAAACAGGTTACAAATTTTCTGTTTTCAAGTTTCAAATTTTCGTTTAACTTTGCGCCTTCATTTTTGAAAAAATTATTTTTGAGAAAAAAAATATGAAAGTTAGTCTAAATTGGCTTCGACAATATATCAACATCGAACAAAATACAGCCGAAATTGAGGCATTGCTCACCGATTTGGGATTGGAAGTAGAAGGCATCGAAGAATTGGGCGGCATTGCGGGCAATCTGGAAGGCATCGTAGTCGGCGAAGTAGTCGAGTGCGAGCGTCACCCCGACGCAGACCGATTGTCGCTGACAAAAATAAATATCGGAAAAACAGATTTTTTGCAAATCGTCTGTGGCGCGTCTAATATAGCAAAAGGACAAAAAGTGGTGGTTGCTACAACAGGCGCAACCCTCTATCCAATGGAAGGCGAGCCATTCAAAATCAAAAAAGGAAAAATCAGAGGGCAAGAATCCGAAGGCATGATTTGCGCCGAAGACGAAATTGGCGTAGGCAAAAGTCATGCGGGCATCATTGTTTTGCCTGCCGAAACGGTAGTTGGCACGCCAGCCATCGAGGTTTTTGACATCGAAAAAGATACCGTTTTTGAAATCGGACTCACGCCCAACCGTTCCGACGCAACTTGTCACGTAGGCGTTGCGCGTGATTTGGGCGCACGTTTGCGCGTCAACGGCTCCGCCTCGCGCATCAAATTGCCCGATGTGAGCGCGTTTTCTGTAAAAAATAAAGATTTAAAAATTGAAGTTTCGCTTGAAAACGAAGCGGCTTGCCCTCGCTACGCGGGTTTGTGCATCGAAAATATCAAAGTAGGCGAATCCCCAGATTGGCTCAAAAAACGCCTCGAATCTATCGGCGTTCGGAGCATCAATAACGTGGTAGATGTTACCAATTTTGTGTTACACGAGTTGGGTCAACCGCTTCACGCCTTTGATTTTGACCAAATTGCGGGTCAAAAAATTATTGTCAAAACACAGGAAGAAGGCACAAAATTCAAGTCGCTTGACGAAGTCGAACGCTCGCTTTTTGCCGAAGATTTGATGATTTGCGACGGAGATTCAAAGGGCATGTGCATTGGCGGCGTGTTCGGCGGTTTCCAATCGGGTGTTACGGACGGCACAACGCGGATTTTCCTCGAAGCGGCGCATTTTGCGCCCAAATCTATCCGCCGAAGCTCGATGCGACACAATTTGCGTACCGACGCAGCAAAGGTTTTTGAAAAAGGTTCTGACCCAAATCTATGCGTTTTTGCCTTGAAACGGGCGGCTTTGTTGCTCGAAATGGTGGCTGGCGGGCGCGTAGCTTCTGAATTGATTGATATTTATCCAAACCCAATTCCAAATGTTGAAGTGACGGTTCGCTATGCAAAAGTGCGGAATTTGATTGGAAAAAACATCGAAACCCACGTTTTGAAAGCTATTTTTGAAGCGTTGGACATGAAAATCCTAGCAGAAAATGCAGACGGCGTGCGCGTTTCGATTCCGACCAACAAAGCCGACGTATTGCGAGAAGTAGATGTGGTGGAAGAAATTTTGCGCGTCTATGGATTCAATAATGTGGAAATGCCGACTCAAATTCGGTCTGCCATCACGAAGTCCGAATATCCAGACCCCGTGCGCGTGCGCAACTTGACTGCCGACCTGTTGGCATCAAATGGGTTTAATGAAATGATGGCAATGTCCTTGACACGTTCCAAATATTTTTTGGAAATATTGCCAATGGAAAAAGAAAATTTGGTTTTTGTAAATAATACTTCTACCGTTGAATTGGACGTGATGCGCCCGACGATGCTCACCAGCGCGTTGGAGTGCGTGTTGCACAATCAAAATCGTCAAAATTCAGATTTGAAATTGTTTGAATTTGGAAAAACCTATAAAAAGCGTCCAGATACTGGGG
>JBJOPA010000173.1:0-3823 GCA_046051005.1 Bacteroidota bacterium | reverse complement strand
GAACAAAGTTAAGAACAAATAATGAATTTCAGTTAGATTTGATTTGTTATTTTGATGTTAAGACGAAATTGATAGGAAAATGGTTGCCTGTTTTTTCTAGAAAATGTAAAAAATGGCTAATATACTGGGGGGGGGCATTTTTTCCGAAAATGTTTTTCTTTGCGCATCGTTTTTCTCAAAAATATATTTCAATGATAAATATATCAATAGGAATTGATTTTTTTTGGATTACTTTTTGCGAAATTTTAAAAAAAGGCTGTATTTTTGCCTCCATTAAGCAAAAAATTAAAATAGAGAAGCGTATTTTGAGAAAAACATATTTTTTAATCTATATTTTTCATTATTGGGCTACCCCCCAGTATCTACACAATTTTTTGACAATCAATGCGTTATAAATTCGTAAAATTGTTTTCAACGTATTGTACTATGAAATCCTATTTTTGAAAATTAAAATTTTGACCACTATGATTTTACTACACCCGTCAAAATTTTCAAATTTCACACAATTTATTATGAAAAAAACGAATTTTCTCTCGATGAAACCCATGAAAATACTGTTGTTAACAGCGGTTTTCAATGTTGGGTCGCACCTTCACGCGCAGGAAGACGTGTTGGAACGCGCCGACAAAAATTACGAAATCAACGAATATGCCGAAGCCGCAAAAGGCTACGAAGCATTTTTAGCAACGGGCATTCCCGATACATTTGGTATTTCGCCGCGTTTGGCGAACAGCCATCGCCACCTCAACAACCTCGATGCGGCAGTGAAATGGTATGGCAAAGCCGCCCTTCAAGAAAACGCCGACCCTGTCATTTTCCGCGATTTTGGCAAAGTTTTGATGATGCTGGGACGCTATGATGAAGCGGAAAGACAGTTCAAAAAATTCGCGCAATTCGACGAAACACGCGGAGAAGCCTTGCTCGCCGCCGTTCAGTTTGCAAAAAATGCGACAGAAAACGCAGAATTTAACGTTGCTGTCAGCAAATATAATTCGGCTTATGGCGATTTTGGAACCACGATTTACAAAGGTGACCTCATTTTTGCTTCGTTCAGAACCGAGCCAAAACGGGCAAACAAACCTAATAAAAACGAAGATGGAACGTTGTCAAGTCAACTTTTCATTGCGCCGTTAGAAAATTCGTCGAACGCTTCGGGCGTTCAGTTTTTAAAATCAGATTTCAAAAATACGTTCAACGAATCGCCTGTTTCGTATAGTGCCGATGGAAAATGGGCAGCCTACACGCGACACGATTTGAATGAAAATGACCGTTTGCTCTCCACTTCGGGCAATCAAATGGGCATTTTCCTAGCACAAATCAATCAAAATGGCGATTGGATGGACGCAAAAGCCTTTCCTTTCAACGCCGCAGCTTCGGGATTTCCATCGCTCAATGCAGACGGAACGGAAATGTATTTCGCCAGCAATCGCGACGGCGGACGCGGCGGTTTCGATATTTGGGTTTCTAAAAAAGTAGGTCAATTTTGGCAATCGCCCGTCAATGTAAAAGGCATAAATACTGGGGGGGACGAAATTACGCCGTTTTTTGACGGTTCGTCGCTCTATTTTGCTTCTGAGGGTCACGCGGGTTTGGGCGGTTTCGATATTTTTGAAGCAGCAAAAGCTGCCGATGGTTTTGTTTCGCCGCAAAATTTGGGTAAAAATATCAACTCATCTGGCGATGATTTTGGATTTGTTTACGATGCCGCGAAACGCATCGGTTACTTGACCTCCAACCGAAAAGGTGGAAAAGGAAAAACTGATTTGTATGCCGTTTCGCCTAAAATAAATAGTTATAAAATCGTTGCAAAAGACGATTTATCGCTCAAAAATCTCGCCCTCGCGCAAGCAGACGTGACGCAAAAAGGGCAAAAAGGTGCGTTGACCATCGAAAAAGACGGTTCCATCACCTTCGTCCCTGATGCGAAAGGAACTACCGAATTTACAATTTCAAAAGCGGGTTACAAAAAGGCAGTCGTTTCACTCGACATGACATCGAAAGGTGTGACGGACATCGTTTTAGAAAAAAAATCGGAAATCCCGAAAGCCAGCATTGGCGGTTATCTCGGTTTGGTGAGAGACGGGAAAAACAATGCCGCGTTGGTAGGCGCAACCGTTCGCGCCATCAACCAAAAAGACCAATCTATTTTGGAAACGTTGACGGATTCAGTTGGAAAATATAGTCTTCCATTAGAAAAAAATGCAACGTATGTTATTCATATTACGAAAGAATTGTTCACAAATATGAATAAAAATTTTAAAACCTTAAATGCGGAAAAAGGAAATATTTCAGAAGTAATTTTGCAACCTTCGGCAACGACGGGGCAAAATTCGGTGGCTCCTCCTGTGACCGTAAAACCTGCCGAACCCAAGCCTGTTGTTGCGCCCGTTCCTACGTTGCAAGGCGGTATGACGGCAAAAAATGTGTTTCAAGTCATTCAATTGTCGGTTCAAAACATCAATTCGCCTGTTGATTTTTCTAAATTTGAAAACCTCAAATCGGTTGGAACCGTTTACGCTGTTCCCGAAGATGGAAAAATGAAAATCCGTTTGGGCGCGTATGACACCCGTGCGTCAGCAGATACGGCGATGAAAAAAATTGCAAAATTGGGCTACAACGGCGTTTTTATTCTCACGGAAAAAAATGAAGAAGTGACCAAAAAATTTGCGCAGCGAAAAGCAGAAATGGACGCAAAAGGCAATCAAACGCCGAGTGCGACGGGCATAAAATATACGACCAGTGGCGACACGAAAAAGCCTACCGATGCAAAACCGCCTGTGAAAAATGACGTAAAATCTGGGGCAAAGCCGCAACAATTCGGTACAAAAGTTGATGCGCCAAAACCACCCGATATGAAGGCGATTCGCATGAACGATAAAAGTTATAAAGTACGAATTGCAGCGTTGACAAAACCTGAAAACTTTACGGATGGCGATAAATTGAAAAAATTTGGCGAAGTTTTGATGGTAAAACAAGGAAAAGTGACCATCATCATGGTGGACGGTTTCAAAATGTTGAGCGATGCAAAAGAAGTGAAAGCACGGGTGAAAGAACTCGGTTACGGCGATGCAAAAGTAGTGGTTTGGGAAAACGGCGACGTGTTGCGCGTAATTGATTGATTTATTAGAATTTAAATATTTTTTTTAATAGAATACATTCGGATAAATTGTGAAAATTTATCCGAATTTTTTATTTTACGTAATATGATGACCATCAGAAAAGCAAATCCCGCGACAGACGCGACAGAAATTTGGAAAATTTTGGAACAAATTATCACAAATGGCGATGTATTTGCCTATCCGCCCACTTGGACACAACAAAAATTATTGTCATATTGGTTCGCGCCCGAAAAACACGTTTATGTTGCCGAATTAGAGGGCGCGGTGGTCGGTACATTTTTCCTGCAAGACAACCAACCCGGCTTGGGTTCTCACATTGCAAATGCCAGTTATGCGGCGGATTTGCGGCAGGCGCGGCGCGGCATCGGGCGTGCGATGGGCTTGTTTTCATTGACGGAAGCCAAACGGTTGGGCTATCGCGCCATGCAGTTCAATTTGGTGCTGAAATCGAATCAAAAAGCGGTGGCATTGTGGCAAAGCATCGGTTTTCAAATTATTGGCGAAATTCCCGACGCATTCCAAAAATCGCCTAATTCCTTTGTAAATGCCTACGTTATGTATCAGAAATTATGATAAAATGATACCCCCCAGTCAATGGTGTATAGTTAAGGAAAATGTATTGTTATAACTTACTTCAAAATTGGCGTTTTCAGGCGTTTTTGGCGGCGAGATTTACGAAATCTTAAAGATTTCATAAATCTAAC
>JBJOPA010000172.1:0-3670 GCA_046051005.1 Bacteroidota bacterium | reverse complement strand
TGGTCAGTCTGCTATGCACAGGATGTCAATACGAAAATCATAGCACAACTACTAAAAGTATTCCTAGTAGTGCTTTTTTCATTGATTCATTAAGTCTAAAAAATGAAGTAGAAAAATGGGTTTATACCATAAATGCTATTGATGCGGAATTGTCAAAAAGTGATTTGGATATGGAAGAAGATGAGAAGGCAGAATTAATTAATAAGACAGTATTAAAATATGTGAATAAGACTGATACGAGTTTGGTTTTGTCATTTCATTTTTCATTGCCTGATAATAGTAAAAAAGACAATAGATTTTCTTATGTTGGAGATAGTTATAAAGGGCGGAATTACTTTGATTTAAATTGTCCTTTTCATACAATAAATATTGATACAACAGGAATTTCGTCTAACCGAAAAATAGGTATAGATATGTATAAAATAGATTTAGCCTCTCAAAACGGTAATAGTTATAATTATGCAATTAGGCTTTTGCCTTTGCCTCGCATTATGACAGAAAAGTATATCAGATTTGACTTCAGAGTATTATTGCCCAGTAAGTATAATGCTTATATGGATAGTAAGTATGAAATGTGTAGAAAATAAAGTTATTTCAGATTTTCAGATTTCAACAATTTTTACGAATAAAAAAGACTTTTTTATAGAAAAACAACAACAAAACGCCCAATATACTAGGGGGTAAGCCATGTCGAGAGAAAGCGAAGAAATTAAGGATTTGCGCGATACGATTCGCGGTTTGGAACGGCAGTTGAGTTTGACGCGGTTGCAAGTCAATCGTTTGCTGAATATTACGGAGGCGGTCAACAACAATGTCAAAGAGGCGGAGCTTTTTCAGATGTATGCACAATTTTTGAATTGGGAACTGAATGTGCAACGCCTGATGCTGTTTGTGACCGACCGCGAAACCGAAAATTTGTGGCGTTGTGTGGTCGCACAACCCGTCATGGACTTGCCGACGGCGCAAGATTTGACGTTTTCGGCAGCCGAATTGTCTCGTTTTGAACGCACCGAACGCATCGAAGCCGACGAAGAAAACGACATTATCAAAGGTTTTGATGCCGTCATTCCCGTCGCGCACAAGGGTTCGCCGATTGCCTACGCATTTATCGGAAACTACGACCAAGCCGACCCAGGAAAAGTGCAAATCATCATCATGTTGACCAACGTGATTGCGGTGGCGATTGAAAACAAACGCCTATTTAAACGACAAGTGCGGCAGGAATACGAAATGCGACTCGCCCGCGAGATGCAACGCAAACTGATTCCCGACAAACTGCCCGTGTCGAGTCATTTTGAAATTTCGACTTTTTATCGTCCGCATTCCGAAGTGGGCGGCGATTTTTTGGACGTGGTGCAAGTAGATGAACATCGTTTTTTGTTTTCCGTTGCCGACATTGCGGGCAAAGGTTTGGCGGCGGCGATGTTGATGGCAAATTTTGAAGCCGCGTTTCGCGTATTGGTGACGAGAACGCATTCAAATGATGATTTTATCCAATCTTTGAACCATGCCGTCAACCGAATTACACGCGGCGATTCGTACATTACGTTTTTTGTGGCGCAATTTAATTCCGAAAAAAGGAAGTTGAAATACGTCAATGCGGGGCATGTTGCGCCTGTTTTGGTGCTGCATTGCAACCAACCGATTGAAAAACGGGAAGTGATTTTGCTTGACAAACGTTGCGCCATTTTGGGCTTTTTTGAAAAATTGCCGAAGGTAGAAACCTATGAAATCCACTTGGACGACGATGCGTTGTTGTGTATTTTTACGGACGGCGTAAACGAAGTGCGCAACGTGGAAGACCAATTTTTTGGCGACGAAAGATTGTATGATTTTATAAAAGAAAATTCGCATCTCGATACGCAAGTTTTTAACGACAAACTCATCGAGACGCTGCAAAAATTTAAAACAGATGTAGAATTTCCTGATGACATCACGGTGTTGACTACGAAATTACATTGAAAAAAAATGCGTTTTTAAAAAAGCCTCATTGCGCGTGCGATGCGGCTTTTTTTTTGAAAATATATTTTATTTTACACTTTGTTTTTTGTGATTTTTGTCTAATTTTGCCATTCGTTTTCACTATTTTTTATTTATAAAAATTTATAACATATGATTATTTACGGAACTCGGACAACTACGTTGCGTTCTGAAACGGTTTTTGCAAAATGCGAACATTGCCAAAACCAAAATGCGATTACGCTCAATATTTTTCAAAAATATGCGCATATTTATTGGATTCCTTTTTTCCCGATTCGCAAAATGGCGGTTTCTGAATGTTCACATTGCAAACAAGTATTGGAAGAAAAGCAATTTTCATCGGCATTGATGGACGAGGCGTTGAGTGCAAAATCGCAACTTCGCACGCCGATTTGGACGTTTGCGTTGTCCATTTTATTGGGAATTGCTATCACGATGGCGGTCATTAGCAATCGTGAACGGGGCGAAAATTTATCGAAGCGCGTTTCGGAACCCCGTGTGGGCGATATTTTTAGCGTCAAATCGGACGGCACATACGGTCTCATCAAGGTGAGTCAAGTGACGCAAGATTCGGTTTTCATTTTTGAAAGTCAGATGCGGGTCAATCGGTCAAAGGGTTTGTCACAATTGCGCAAACTCGGCGATGCGGCTTACGCGCCCGAACCCACCGCCTACGCGAAAACAAAACTGAAAGAAATGTCAGAAAAAGGCGAGATTCAAGGCATTGAATATTGATTTTTGGCTACCCCCCAGTATATTTGTCATAAAAAACGGCATCGCGCACTTACGCGATGCCATTTTTGTTTGTCAATCGTCGCTGCCTAATTTATCATAATTGGCAGGTAAATTGCTGATTTTGTTGCCGCCCAACGAGCAATCCGTTAGTTCTTTCAATTTTTTTATGGATTCTGGAAATTTTGAAAGGCTATTTTTTGAAAAATCTAACGTCCCCAATTTTGTCAAACTGGCAATTTCATTCGGAAAATCGGTGAAATTATTATTGAAAAAACTCAAATATTCCAAACGCGCCAATTGCTTAAAATTTGCAGGCAAACGGCTGATGTTGTTGTTGCCTAAATCTAAAAACGTCAATTGACCCAAATTTGGAATCATGGAAGGCACTTGAGAAAATTTATTAATTTTCAAATCCAATATGTCCAGTTGATTAAGCGCACCAAACGATTCGGGCAATTGCTTGATTTTGTTGTTGCCTAAATTCAAATTTTTCAAACTCGTGAGTTGCCCAAAACTGGCGGGCAAATTTTGCAACTCATTTTTCGATAAATTGAGTTCTTCTAAACCCTGCATGGTTCCAAAATTTTCGGGTAGATTTTTCAACTCACAACTTTCTAACGAAAGATATTTGACGCGCAAACCACCCAATTTTTCTAACGACGAAGCGGACATTTGCGTAGAACTCAAATCTAAGGTATCCAATTGCAATTGGTTAAAAGAACTGGGCAATTGCAAAGGTTTGTTGAGCGCGCCCAACTGTATGAATCGAAGATTTTGTAGGTTTCCAAAACTTTCGGGCAGCTTGGAGATACTATTCAAACCCGTCCGAAAGCGACGCAACGAGCGCAAATTGCCAAAACTTTCGGGGATTTCAGATAAATTGTACTCTTTCATGCAGTCAATTTCTTCCAAATAAACCAATTCGCCGATGGAAGCAGGAAATTTGGTGACTTCG
>JBJOPA010000171.1:0-5983 GCA_046051005.1 Bacteroidota bacterium | reverse complement strand
TTTTAAATTAAAAAAATAGAGTTTTCGTAGCAAAATGTTAGATTTAATTACGACAGCGGACGGTTCGCATTCGTTGTTTTCTCAAAAATTTGGTTTTTCATACCATTCCAAATACGGTGCGATGCAGGAATCGCAACACGTTTTTATTGATGCGGGTTTGCATCATGCGTGGCAAATGTTGGCAGATGTCGCGGACGCTGCTGCAACGCTTCGCGTCGTAGAATTTGGTTTTGGCACAGGTTTAAATGCCTTGATGACGTTGTTAGCCGCCGAAAAAATGGGTCGAAAAGTGCATTACACGGCATTTGAAGCCTATCCAATTTCATTGGAGGAGGCGCGTAGTCTCAATTACATTTCACTTTTTGATGCCGAAAAACAGCGTCTTTTTTTCGAGCAAATGCACACTTGCGCACCAAATGAAGCGATTGAGATGGGTTCAAATTTTTGTTTTGAAAAGCGGTTGACCACTTTTGAAGATTTGGAAGACCTTGAAAATTGGGATTTGGTCTATTTTCACCCGTTTACACCGAACGCGCAACCCGAACTTTGGGAAACCGACGTTTTGAAAAAAGTGTGGACTGCCATGAAACCCAATAGTTTTTTTACCACGTTTTGCGCGCAAGGTCAGTTTAAAAGAAATTTAAAAGCAGCGGATTTTCAAGTCGAAACCTTAGCGGGTCCGCAAGGAAAACGCGAAATGACCAGAGCTTTTAAGAAAAAAATATAAGAAAAAACGTTCTCAATTTAAAAAATAGCTACCCCCCAGTATAGTCCCCCCTCAATCCCCCCGAAGGGAGGAGGAAATAGTTTTAATAAAAATACATTTTAAAAAAATAATAAAAAGAAAAAATATGTCTTTTCAAGATTTTGATGATATGCCAATTACGTGGTCTGACCACGAAGATATTGCGATAAAATTATATGACCGTTTTGGCGAATCGTTTAATGAAGGGCGAATTTATCGGATTCGTTTTACTGATTTGTTGAATTGGATACTCGAAATTCCAAGTTTTGAGGGAACAAAAGAGCAATCTACGGAAGGGCATTTAGAGCAAATTCAAGCCAAGTGGGTCTATGAATGGCGACACAACAACAAATAAAATGATTTTTCAACCGCAACCCAAAGAAAAATTAATTTTTGACCTCGTCAGCGAGGCAGCCAAAAGTATCGGAGTGGACGCTTATGTGGTCGGTGGCTACGTGCGCGACCGATTGCTCGGTCGTCCGTCAAAAGACATGGACATCGTCTGCATAGGAAGTGGCATCGCTTTGGCGCAAGCGGTGGCAGCCAGACTTTCGCCGCAACCCAAAGTGGTGACTTATGAGCGTTTCGGAACCGCCATGTTGCGGCATCGCGACCTCGAAATTGAATTTGTCGGCGCACGTCGAGAAAGTTACAGAAGCGACAGCCGCAAACCAACCGTTGAAAACGGGTCGCTCGAAGACGACCAACGCCGCCGCGATTTTACGATAAATGCGCTGGCATTTAGCCTCAACGAAGCTAATTTTGGAGAAATTATTGACCCTTTTGACGGCATTCGACACCTCGAACAAAAAATTATCCGAACGCCACTACAACCCGAAGCGACGTTCAGCGACGACCCTTTGCGCATGATGCGAGCGGTTCGTTTTGCAACGCAATTGGGTTTTGAAATTGAAAAAACAACATTTGAAGGCATTGTTTCAACAGCTTCACGGCTCAAAATTATTTCAAAAGAACGAATTATCGGTGAACTTGAAAAAATGATGAACGTGCCTACCCCATCGGTTGGTTGGAAATTGTTGCTCGAATCTAACCTGTTGGCGCAATTTTTCCCCGAAATGGTCGCCTTGCGCGGCGTTGAAGCCATTGATGGGCATTTTCATAAAGACAATTTTTTTCATACGTTACAAGTTTTGGACAACGTAGCGGCGCATTCCGACCAATTGTGGTTGCGGTGGGCTGCCGTTTTTCACGACATTGGCAAGCCTGTTACGAAGCGATTGGAGCCGCCGCGCGGCTGGACTTTTCATGGACACCAAGAAGTGGGCGCGAATATGTTGCCACGTTTGTTTAGACAACTCGGTTTGCCACTCGACGAACGTTTGAAATATGTTCAAAAAATGGTTAGAATGCACCATCGCCCCGTCGTGATTACGAAAGAAGAAGTCACCAGTTCTGCGATTCGGCGGTTGCTGTTCGATGTGGGTGAAGATTATGACGATTTGATGTTGCTTGTGGAAGCTGATATTACGTCTAAAAATCCAGCGCGGGTTCAAAAATATTTAGAAGGTTATCAATACGTCCGACAACGTTGTGTGGAGTTGGAAGAAAGCGACAAAATCCGAAATTGGCAACCGCCGATTGATGGCGAATTGATTATGAAAACGTTTAATATTCCGCCCAGTCAACCCGTTGGAATCATTAAAACTGCCATTCGCGAAGCTATTTTGGACGGCATTATCACCAATGATTTTGAAGCTGCACGGAATTTGATGCTCGAAGAAGGGAAAAAGTTAGGTTTAACCGCCATTCTTTAAAAATAACTGTTTTTAAAATAAAATTTTGTAATTAAAAAAATCTTAAAACTATGAAAAAATTATTGTTTAGCGTATTGGCGATTTTCGGAATTTCGTTTGCTTTTTCATGTAGCAAAAGTGACGACGAAAAAATCACTCAGTTCATCGCCGACAAAGGTTGGACTGCTGCGAAAACAGATGAAGGTTTGTATTATGTGATTGATTCTTCGGGCGTAGGTACAACGTATCCGACGTTGAGTTCGACGGTGAAAGTGAAATACAAAGGCTATTTGTTGGACGGAACGGTGTTCGACCAATCGGCTGCTGCGGGCATTGAATTTGGCTTGGCGCAGGTCATCGAAGGTTGGCAAATTGGCATTCCGAAGTTCAAAAAAGGCGGAAAAGGCAAGCTCATTATCCCTGCAAGTTTGGGTTATGGCTCGCGTGCGGTGGGTTCTATCCCGTCCAATTCGGTGCTGGTTTTTGAAATTGAATTGTTCGATTTTCGCTAAAAAATAGCCCCCCCCCAGTATAAAACCAAAATATTTAAGAAAAAAATGGAAATTTTAGACCAAATCCGCGTCGAATTGCAGCCTTTCGACGCGCAACTGATTGCTGTATCCAAAACAAAACCTGTTTCGGATTTGTCTACTTTGTACGCGCACGGGCAACGCATTTTTGGCGAAAATTATGTGCAAGAATTGGTCGAAAAGCAAGCCGTTTTGCCGTCCGACATTCGTTGGCATTTCATCGGGCATTTGCAACGCAACAAAGTCAAATACATTGCATCTTTTGTGGATACGATTCATGCCGTTGATTCTGTTGAATTACTAGAAGAAATCGAAAAACAAGCCGCCAAACACAAGCGAAACATCAACATTTTGCTTCAATTTCACATTGCCCAAGAGGAAAGCAAGTTTGGTTTGTCCACTGATTTAACGAAAAATGAAGCGTTGAATGTTATTTCGGAACGACAAAAAACGCTTGCCCACGTCCAAATCGTAGGCGTGATGGGCATGGCTACGTTTTCAGACGACAAAAGTTTGGTTGAAAATGAATTTAAAAGTCTAAAAAACATTTTCAATATTTTAAAAAAAACTATCTTTGCGGACAATTCTAGTTTCAAGGAGATTTCGATGGGCATGTCCGACGATTTTAAAATTGCTTTGCGCGAGGGTGCAACGATGGTGCGCATCGGAAGTTTGCTTTTCGGGAAACGATAACATTATGATATTATAAAAAAGTCTATTTCACAATCTTAAATTTCACATGACCAACCGTATTTTTGCTACATTTTTCTTGGTTTTTGCTACCGTTTTCCCTGTCGTTGGCGCAGTGGCGACGCTGAGTTTAAAAATCAAAAATGCGCCCAAAAGCAGCGTAGAAGTCGTCATGAACGCCGATGTTTCCTATTTCATCGGACTCAATGACGACGGAGAAAATACGTTTTCGATGGAAATCGAGAAGCCTCAAATCGTAAAATTAAAAATAGAAAATAAAATTTGGGAAATTTTTGTCGCGCCCGACGATGTTTTTTCCATGAATGCCGACGCGAACGCCCCCCCCAGTATGTCACCCATTTTTGAAGGAAAAGGAGCCGAAAATAGTCAATTATTGGCAGGTTTCAAGGCACGTTTTCGCAGTCGTGAACTGATTGCGTTGCCACAAACCTATCTGACCGCAAAAATTGACGACGCAACGTTGCAACAATGCAAAGAAATGTCGCCCACAGATTTTTTGAAGAAAACTCAAAATTTGCAAAACGAAGAAAAAACTTTTTTGGAATCGTTTTCAGGAAAAGTAGATAAGCAAATTTATTCTCAATATTTTAAAGATATTTATTATACTTTTGATACGAAAATATATGCTTTCTTGCTCTTGAGTCCAGCCATCAATGAGCAAAATTTGGCGAAAACAATCCAAATTTTGTTGCCAAATAAAAGTTTTAATTATACAGATTACGAACGAAACGAAACCGAAATTTTCAAAAATGCCTTGAAAATGTACATTCACTTTCAAGCCTATCGAATCGAAAAAAAAGACAATATCAAGACGCTTTACAGCGCAGCAGAAAAATATTTAGAAGGTTACGATAGATTTTGGATTCAGAAAAATTTGTTGACCCAAGCAGCAACCATCGAAAATTCTTCAAAATTTTGTAAAGCACATTTTGAAAAATTTGAAACCGAAGCAAAAGAATTTCCTGCATTGATTGACGAAGTACGGGAAGTGTATGGCGAAGAACTCGAAACCCTCGTTCGCGAAGCCGCTCCCGATTTTGAATGGATTGACATGGCAGGAAAAACCCATAAGTTGTCCGACTTTCGCGGAAAAGTCGTCTATCTCGATTTTTGGGCGAGTTGGTGCAAACCGTGCATCGCAAACTTTAAAAAACATGCCGAATTGCGGCAACAATTGATAGCCGAAGGCGTAGTATTGGTCAATATTTCTATTGACGAAACGGAAGAAAAGTATAAAAAAGCGGTCGAAATGCACGCGCCATCGGGCATGAATGGGTTACCAACGGACAGGAAATACGTCAAAAAGATGTACAGCATTTTTTCAATTCCAGCATTTTTTATTATTGACAAAAATGGGCAGTTTTATAATCTTTCCAACAATCCGAATCGCGATATTTTGACGGAATTTAGGCAGCTTGTCAATCAGAAATAAAGAACGTATATAACTATTCGATAAACTCTACAATTTTTGCTTGCAAAATTTCAAAATGAAACAATTTTAAAAGTTGAGATGGCAATGAAAAAGAAATTTATATTTTTACTAACCTTAACTTTGTGTGTAAATCTGTCAAAAATGACCGCCCAACACGCATTTTCGCCTGAACTATCGTATAATTGGACGAGTAAAAAAACATTTTATAGAGCAGGCGGAGACACGACGTTGTCTTTTCGATACGACAAAAGTGATGGGTTTTTAGGTGGATTGATGTATCAATATTCCTTTGGATTGTTCTCTTTGGGAACAAAAATCGGGATTGGTGACGGACAATTGCGACATTGGAGCATCAACGCTTGCGCGCATCCATTGGAAACCTTTGACGGTGTTTTCGTCACTTCGGGCTTGGTTTTGAAACCGCGTCTGGGCTTCAATATCGGGTTTGGTGTGGACATTAACATCAACGAAGACGAAACATTGAAACTTTCTCCTATGTTTAGATACGGCATTATGTCCTACGGAAAGTACGAAATCGTAGGCAGCGAACGTTGGCAAATGTACGAATTGAGTTTGTCGCTCAAATTTGTGATTGCTGGCAACGATGACTAAAAATATGCCCCCCCCCAGTATAAATGACTCAAAAACTCAAAAAATGGTTTGCAGACAAGCAAAAACCATTTTTTTTTATTTTTTTTCACTTTTTTTAAATGGCTTTACGCCAAAAATGAAGAAAATTGCATCTATTTAAAATAGTATGTTTTTCCATTATTTTCTTTTTTACAAAACGACTTAAAACCATCGGTTTTTG
>JBJOPA010000170.1:0-3693 GCA_046051005.1 Bacteroidota bacterium | reverse complement strand
GTTCCTAAAAATTGCTTTGTTGGGAGAATTTCTAATGATTTGGTTGAACTTTTTAATGAAAAACGCGATAAATTTGGTTTCATTGATTTAGAAACGGGTTTTACCGCCCCCCCCCAGTATCACCGCCTCATTTGGGAAGATGGAAGCATTTTGCTCGTTCAAAATACCCCTTCAAGCCCTCACAAAATGCACAACAGACAACTAAAACGCCTAAATGATACAAATTTTGACCCGTCGTTTTATACTGTCGAAAAGACGATTTACGCTTCTGTCAATCAACAAAAAGGGGCATGGGCGCAAGACGGGCGTATGCTGATGCCGCCTCAATACGACGATTTGTGGTTAGACACGTTGTCGGGTAATTATGTGATAAAGAAAGAATTGACAGATGGAACCCATAAATTGGGTATCGTTGACACCACGCAGCGCGTCATTTTTCCAACCGTTGTTGACCGTTTGGTGCAAATTGGGCGGCGTTTTTTAGGCATTCAAGTGGGCAATTCGGTGGGCATCATTGCGAGAAAAGACGGTCAGTTTCTCGTCAGACCCAACGAGTTTCCCTATTTCAAAGGCAGATTGCTGGATACATTGATAAAAGACATTTCAGAACAGAAGAGTTTACAACTCACAAAATATTTTGGATTATCAGGAAAATTATATGAAATGAAGAAAGATACAATGTTTACGCGCTTGCCCGATTCGGTGCGTTATCCACTCGAAAACCTGTGGATTGGTAAATTTTTGTCAGGTACAGTATCGACTTCTGGTATTTTTGATGACGCAAATAATCACGTGTTATTTGACACTGACTATCACAATTCAACTACGGATAGTATAGAAAAAGAAAAGGATGGTAGCGACACGGTGAAAGTAGTAGCAACGGATTATTTTCACAAAGAAAATTCGACGATAGCTTATCGTCTGTTACTGGTTGCACCAACCGATTCCTTTGTTAGTTTTATGTTTGAAATTTCAAAATTTGACAATACAGGTGTGAGTAATTATTTAAGTTCGATGCATTATGTGAAGAAAAATGGGATTTATCAGCCTTTTCAATTGTCTGATTTGTTGAAACCGAATGCTGATTTGTTTATCAATGGTTTGTTGCAAGCGGAAATTGGAAAACTCAAATTTGAAAAGATTGATTGTTCTAATATTGCTGCATTTTACGACCGTTCTAAACAAACGATTGCTGTTCAGGAATCGGGGATTGTGTTTTATGTGCCACGCAGTTCAGAAGACAACTGGAATCATGTTCCTATTTTGTTGCGTTGGGAGGCGTTGGCTTCCGTTTTATTGCGCCGCCCTTAATTTGATGCCCCCCCCAGTATAACTACCTATTTTTGGGCATTTATACTGGGGGGTATCATTTTTCAGCATTTTTTTAGAAAAAAAAAGGAAAAAAAATAATACTTTTCTGAAAAGTGTTTAACTTTGCTACGTGAATGATGTTTGCATTTTGTGTAATAAAAAACAAAATGCGCCCCAATCCGTTAGAAAAATAGATGAAATATTTTTGCTACCTATTCAGCTTGTATTTTTTGGCATTGAGTCTGCTGCCTTGTACCGATATTCACGACGTGAATCTATCGGCAAGTGGTGAATTGGCAAGTATTTCAGCTGTTGACTATTCCGATTGTCCGCACGAAAAACGAGATATTTGTTCTCCTTTTTGTAGTTGTGGACATGGTGTGACGCTTATCGTCCAACCTATTTTTCAATTTACGTTGAAATCTCCACCTGTCATCGCATCTCCAATTGATACAGAAAAATTTTACTATCCACCTTCTTATTCCTTTCAACATCTCCAAAAAATCTTTCAACCACCACAAATTGGTTAAGTAAATACTGCTCAATACAAGGGAATAACGCCTTTCAGTGTCTGAATACTGGGGGGGTGTCTGTGTCTGTTTAATTCAATCTAAAAGTGGTTACATGTTAGATAAAATCATTCTTTTTTCCATAAAGAATAAGTTCATCATTGGCTTATTTACATTGTCATTGGTGTTGGTGGGGCTGTTTTCGCTTTCCCGATTGCCCATTGATTCGTTGCCTGATATTACCAACAATCAGGTTCAGATTATCACGGCTTCGCCCACTTTGGCGACGCAAGAAGTGGAGCAATTCATCACGTATCCGATAGAACAATCTGTCAAACCGATTCCAAAAATCGTAGAATTGCGCTCTATTAGCCGCTTTGGTTTGAGCGTCGTGACAGTCGTTTTTGAGGAAGATGTGGACATTTATTGGGCAAGAACCCAAATATCGGAACGGCTCAAAGAAGCGGAAAGCCAAATCCCGAAAGGTTTGGGCGCACCTGAATTGGCACCGATTAGTACAGGTTTGGGCGAAATTTATCAATACGTAGTTTTTCCTAAAAAAGGTTTTGAGGAAAAATACGATGCGACGGAGTTACGCAGCATCCAAGATTGGATTATTCGCCCTCAATTGATTGGTACAAAAGGCGTGGCGGAAGTCAACGTTTTGGGCGGTTTTCTGAAACAGTACGAAATTGCGGTACAACCCGACAAGTTGAAAAGCATGAATACGACGATGACGGAAATCTTTGAAGCATTAGAAAAAAACAACGAAAATACGGGTGGGGCATACATTGATAAAAAACCGTATGCCTATTTCATTCGGGGCATTGGCATGGTCAATAACATCGGAGACATTGAAAAAATAGTCGTCAAAAACCAAAATGGTATTCCAATTCTCATTCGTGATGTCGCAACGGTGCAAAAAGGCAGTAGCGTTCGCTACGGAGCCGTCACAAAAGACGGTCACGGCGAAGAAGTGAGTGGCATGGTGATGATGCTCAAAGGCGAAAACAGTGCCGATGTGGTCAATCGAGTGAAGTTGAAAATGGAACAAGTCAAAAAATCGTTGCCCGAAGGCGTTGAAATTGAGGCGTTTATGGACAGAACAAAATTGGTGGATAAAGCGATTGGGACAGTTCGGACAAATTTGATTGAAGGGGCTTTAATCGTGGTTTTTATCTTGGTTTTGCTGCTCGGCAATTGGCGTGCGGGTTTGGTGGTGGCTTCGGTCATTCCGTTGGCGTTGCTTTTTGCGGTGACCATGATGCACCTTTTTGGCGTAAGCGGCAATTTGATGAGCTTGGGCGCAATTGATTTTGGACTGATTGTAGATGGTGCGGTAATTATCGTCGAAGCCATTATCCATCGTTTGCAACATCTTGATAAACAAAAACTGACCGCCCACGAAATGGACGAAGCAGTTTATACCGCTTCTGCCAAGATACGGAGTAGTGCTGCCTTCGGAGAAATAATTATTTTGATTGTGTATTTGCCAATTTTAGCGTTGGTGGGTATCGAAGGTAAAATGTTTAAACCGATGGCGCAAACGGTGTCTTTCACTATTTTAGGGGCGTTTATTTTGTCGTTGACCTATGTGCCGATGGCTTCTGCTTTGTTTTTGAGTAAAACGATTGCGCATAAAAAAAATATTTCGGATAGAATTATTGATTTTTTACAGCGTATTTACACGCCAATACTGGGGGGGGCATTTAAAATGAAAGGTTTGATTGTTGGTTTTTCAATAGGGCTTTTGTTGGTGGCATTTTTTGTTTTTAGTCGCATGGGTGGCGAATTTATCCCTACTTTAGATGAAGGTGACCTTGTAACGCACATCATATCGCCCGTAGGAAGTTCGCTTTCACAGGAAATAGAG
>JBJOPA010000169.1:0-11121 GCA_046051005.1 Bacteroidota bacterium | reverse complement strand
TACACACAGTTTTCGACAGGTTACAAATTTTTATTTTTCGTGTAAAACTTGTTTTTTAAAGTTTTATAATTTGTAGTTTGTTCATAATCAACGTTTTGATTTCGCAAAAATTCAAATCTTTATTTTTGAAATTATTTTGTTAAGAGCAACCCAACATAGTGTCGCCTCCAAATCTGTTGTTGAATTGACAGATATTGAGCTTGTTCGATTGTATTTGCAGTCGCAACAACAGTCCTATTTTTCAATTTTATACCGCCGATATGCGGGTAAAGTTTTTGGAAAATGCCTCACGATTTTGCGCAATGAAGAAGCCGCACGTGACGCAATGCAAGATATTTTCATGAAAATTTTGCTCAATCTTGGCGCATTTGGCGAGAAAGCACAATTTTCGACGTGGGTGTATTCGATTACCTACAATTATTGCATTGACTTGGTGCGAAAAGGAAAAAAAGACAAAGTCCTGTTTTCAGAAGACATTGAGCGTGCGCCCGACGTGGCAGCCGAAGAAGTGCCTGACCAATATTTGTTAGAATTGGACGCTAAACAATTGAAACAAGTTTTGGATATGTTGCCGCCTGGTGATAGCGCAATTTTGTTGATGAAATATCAAGATGACCTTTCGATAAAAGAAATTGCCGAGTTGACGGGTAAAACCGAAAGCGCGGTGAAAATGAAAATCAAGCGCGCCAAAGAAAAAGCGCAAGAATTGTTCAAAAACAAATTTCCCACCGAAAAGTAACTGTTTTCGACTACTTTTTAGTCAAAAAATGGCGTTTATACTGGGGGGGGGCTATTTTCAAACATTATCAAATTTAGCATTCATAAAATTTTTTAATGATTTAATTTCTACAAAGTTTATTGTCATGGAAGTCAATAATTTTAAAAATCTGTTCGATGACGACAATGATGCGTTCGATTTTGAACCCCACATCAAACATGTGGAGCGCAATTTGAGCCGCAACCGTCAAAGTGTCAGTTTTTTGACGAGCGTGGTGGATTTGTTTTTACCTAATATTTTCCGAACCGTCGTCACGATGATTGGCGGCGAAGAAGATGAGGCGAAAAAACCAAGCGCGTCAGACGGCTCGCACACGCACAGGAGCGATGACCGCAACGCGCCCACAGGCGACAACAAACGTAGTTGGAAAAACTAATGTGTTGTCTCCATTTGCTCAAAACAAAATGAAAATACCTTAAAAGTTAGCACGTTATCGTATAAAAATCTACATATAAAAAATAATTCCTTAATTTAATGACTGAAATTTTAAGTGCCTTAGCCACACAATTTGGGAATGCAATTCCGAAAATAATGGCGGCGGTAACCGTTGCCCTCGTAGGCATGATAGCGGCGAAAGCGGTTTCAAGATTGGTGGAACGCATTTTCGCTACCATCGGCATTGACCGATTGGCAGAAAAATTGCAAGAAATTGACATCGTAAGTCAATATAATATCAACGTAAAACCAAGTATGGTTTTTGCAAAAATGATATATTATTTATTGATGTTGTTTTTCCTCGTAGGCGCAGTCGAGTTGTTGGGAATGCCTGCTATTTCGGATTTGATTAAAAATGCCATCAATTATGTGCCGAATCTCATCACGGCGGTGATTGTTTTGGTGGTCGGAATGCTTTTTGCCAACACCATAAAAGGTTTGGTGACAACGGCTTGCAAGTCGCTCAACATTCCGTCGTCGAAATTGATTGGCAATTTTGTGTTTTATTTTATTTTCATCACGGCAGCGATTAGTGCGTTGGCGCAAGCAAAAATTGATACGGAATTTATTAAAAATAATTTGACCGTGATACTGGGGGGTGGCGTTGGTGCGTTTGCATTGGGCTACGGCTTGGCTTCGCGTGATTTGATGGCGAACTTTTTGGCTTCGTTCTATTCAAAATCGAAATTTGCCATCGGCGATTATGTTTCCATCGAAGGCGTTTCGGGCGTGATTGTGGAAATGGACAATTCGAGTTTGATTCTAGAAACCGAAGACCGCCACATCGTGGTTCCGCTCAGTAAATTGACGAAAGAAAAAGTAGAAGTCATGAAAAATAACTTGCTCAAAGAAAAATTTTGAGGAATGGAAACCATAAAAAAAAAGCCGCTCGCAACCTGCAAGCGGCTTTTTTTTGTAATTTTGCAACAAAATAAAATCTTTTAAATTAATATGATGCAACTCATCAATGTTCGTCCTTTCCCGCTTATCGAACAAGGATTGAACCCCAATTCAGACATTTTTGGAACGACTTGCACCTTCGAGCAAGGCAAAAATTACCTCGTCCGCGCCGCTTCGGGCAAGGGGAAATCTACGTTTTTGCATATTTTGTACGGCTTGCGCAAGGATTTTGAAGGCGAAGCACAAACGGCAATTGATAAAAAAAATATTAAAAATATCAAACAATTGTCGCATGAAGATTGGGCAAATCTTCGGGCGCGTGGCGTGGCGATGGTGTTTCAAGATTTGCGTCTGTTTTTAGACCGCACCGCCCGCGAAAATATTTTGTTGAAATGGGAACTTAATGCTGCCGACGCGCTCGGACGCACCCCCCCAGTATCGCAGCTCGAAAATTGGGCAAAACGGCTTGGAATCGCGCCTTTTTTAGACCAAACCGCCGAAACTTTGAGCTATGGACAACGCCAACGGGTCGCGCTCGTGCGGGCATTGGCGCAACCGTTTGACTATTTGCTGCTCGACGAACCGTTTAGTCATCTCGACGCTCAAAATATTGAAATCGCTACACAAATTATTCAAGAAGCCTGTCAACAACAAAAAGCGGGCTTTGTATTGGTGAGTTTGGGTGAAAAATATAATTTTAATTATGACCAAATTTTTGCGCTTTAAATGAAAAAAATAGGCATTACAGGCGGAATTGGTTCTGGAAAAACGACCATTTGCCATATTTTTGAAACATTAAATATTCCGATTTATTATGCCGATGTTCGTGCGCGTTTGCTCATTGACAACGACATGGAATTGCGCCAAGCCTTGAAAAATTTGTTAGGAAATCAGATTTTTGATGCACAAACGGGTGTTTATCAACGGGAAATTGTTGCCAAATTGATTTTTGAAAAACCTGAATTGTTGCAACAAACCAATGAAATTATTCACCCCGCCGTCGCACGCGATGGGGTAGTGTGGCAGCAACAACAAGCTGAAAACGGCGTGCCGTACACGCTCAAAGAAAGCGCGTTGATTTTTGAAATTGGGATTGAAACCGAATTTGACGCGGTCATTTTGGTGACTGCACCGCTCGAAACGCGGATTGAACGGGTGCAAAAACGCAACAATTGGTCGCGTCAAGACGTGATGTCGCGCATTCAAAATCAATTAGCCGATGCTGAAAAAATCGGTCGTGCTCAATTCATCATTCAAAATGACGGTGTCAAAGCCTTGATTCCACAAGTTTTGGCGGTTCATGATGCTATTTTGGGTTGAATATTTTTGTTTTCAAAATATGTTGTTTTCCATTTTCGGTGTTGATATTTTTTGAGTCGTTGGTGCTTTGTGAAATTGAAAAACAGCCGACTAAAAAAATATCAACACCGAGAACGAAGGGCAAATTATTTTGAAAAAAAGAACATTTTCCTTCAAAAAAAACCAAAAAACGGTGAATATACTGGGGGGGGGCGAAATTGAAACTTATTTAAGAAAAAAGCATAAAGTTGATGTTAAATCGCTCGTTCACCAACCTATCTTCACCCCTCGCGCACGAGGCGAGTATTTTTGTCCCCCCCCCAGTATTCATTCGCTTAAAAGTGTTATTTTTGCTCAAATATTTGATAATCAATAAAAAAATGAGGTGAAAATATCTGAAAACCTATATTCCGACATCAAAGCACTGATAGAAGAGGCACGAGGCAGCATTGTCAAATCTGTTAATTGGGCAATGGTTATTACGCATTGGGAAATCGGTCGGCGTATCGTCGAAGAAGAACAAAATGGAAAAGAACGCGCAGCTTATGGCAATTATTTACTCGTAAACCTATCCGCCAAGCTCACAGAGGAGTTTGGAAAAGGTTTTGACGTGCGCGAGTTGCGAAAAATGCGCCAGTTTTATTTGCAATTTCCAATTCGGGACGCACTGCGTCCCGAATTGAGTTGGACGCATTATCGCCTGCTCTTGCGTGTTGAAAATGCAGATGCTCGTAGTTTCTATTTGAAAGAAATCATTAGTGGTGGTTGGAGTTCTCGGCAATTAGACCGTCAAATTTCGACGGCTTATTATGAACGTTTGTTATCCAGTCAGGACAAGGATTTAGTAAAATTGGAAGTGAAAACGTCCAATGAAGTATTAAAACCTACTGATTTTCTAAAAGAACCGTTTGTCTTAGAGTTTTTAAATATCGAAACGCCAAATTATCTTGAAAAAGATTTAGAAACAGCAATTCTGAATAATTTGCAAGATTTTATTCTCGAACTTGGCAAAGGGTTTTCTTTTGTCGCAAGGCAGCAACGAATTACCACCGATGCAGGTAAACATTATAGAGTTGATTTAGTATTTTATAATTACTTACTAAAATGTTTTATCCTTATTGATTTAAAAATCGGGACGCTCACACCACAAGATGTGGGGCAAATGGATATGTACGTCCGCCTTTATGAAGACCAAAAGAAACCTATCGGCGACAATCCAACATTGGGTATCATACTTTGTTCAGAACGCGACGAAACGGTTGTCCAATTTTCGGTTCTCAATGGTAGTGAACAGCTTTTTGCATCGCAATATCAACTATATTTGCCAACTGAACAACAACTCAAACAATGGCTGTCGAATCAACAGCTTTTTTTGAAGTTGAAAAACGATAGTGAAGAGGCAGAATAGTATCGCTATCTTCACCCCTCGCGCACGAGGCGAGTATTTTTGTCCCCCCCCAGTATTTTGGGCTTTTTTGGGTCATTTAAGAATCAAAATTTTGTTAAAATTGATGAAATGTTATAAGGATATTTGTATATAAATTTTTCATCCAGCCCATATACGTGCGTAGCAGATAAGCCAAGTTATACGTCCAATGATTTTTCATAAGTAGTGATTTTTTGTTTTTAATTAAATGCGTGTTGTTATGTTACTTTTCAGTGAGAAAATCACAAAAAATGCTTTTTTTTGCTTGATTTTACTGTTGATAATTGCTTATTTGCCTGTTTTTCATCTGCTCGACGCATGGAGTTTGCGCAAGTGGGACGAAGCGCGTAATGCCGTTGGCGCACTCAATATGATGGAAAGCGGCGATTTTTGGGTACGTCAGTATGATGGAAAAATGGATACGTGGGAGACAAAACCGCCCTTATTGCTTTGGTTACAACTGCTTTCGATGCGCATTTTTGGCGAGAATGTTTGGGCAATTCGCCTACCTTCGGCATTCGCAACATTGAGTATTGCATTAGGACTTTTTTATTTTTGTTATCGAAAATTGAACGATAAAATGGCGGGCATCGTGGCAGCCGTTGCGCTTTTGGTGGCAGATGGATTTATAAAAATACACGTTTCACGCACAGGTGACCACGATGCCTTGTTGAGTTGTTGGCTGTTATTTTCACTATTTTCGGCACATCAGTTTTTGCAGACCAAACAATTGCGGTCGGCATTGTGGGTGGCATTGTTTACTTTTTTAGCGATTTTGACCAAAAGCGTGATTGGTATTTTGTTTCTGCCTGCGTTCTTGATTTTTGCGGCTTTGAGTGGGCAATTATTACCCATTTTAAGGAATAAAAATATTTACATTGCTGTAAGTATTTTGTTGTTTAGTGTTTTTACGTATTACTTTTTAGCGGAAATGATGCACAAAGGCTATTGCAAAGCCGTTTGGGAAATGGAGGGTTTATCCAGATTTCAAAATAGTGATGGAAAGTATATAGTCGCCCAAAAGTGGCATTATCTTCGATTATTAACCGACCAACACCGATTTTCTTTTTGGTTTTTATTGCCTTTTTGCCTATTTTTTCTATTTAAAAAAGGCGCAACGGCAGCCAAAAGCGCGTTGGGTTTGGCTTGGACGGCGGCTATTTTTTTTAGTGTTGTTTTGTCGTTTGGCGTTTGGTACGATTGGTACGATGCCCCACTATATCCACTTTGGGCATTGATTTTTGGTATCGGTTGGAGTCACTTTTTGACCTTTTTTTCTAAAAAAATAGCGCAAAAAGGCTTTCAAAACGCGGTGATACTGGGGGGGGGCATTTTGACGATTTGCATTTTCATAAAACCTTATCAACGCATGGCGACACGTATTTTACAGCGAGAAACATTCCATAAACCTAACGAATTGTATGGCGAATGGTTAGAAAAACAATGGCGAGAAGGTCAAAAATGTAATTTTACGATGCTTTATAGCAATGCCGATGCCTATAATGCTACGATGCAATTTTATCAAAAAGTGGGGATACACAAAGGAGATAGTTTGAATTTATTGTATATAAATTCAGAAAAAGAGACCAATTGGTCGAATCAGTTAGAAATTGGAAAAACCTATTTGTGTTGTCACCAAAATTTGACGGATAGTATTCAGAAAAATTTTCATATTGAACTCAAAGGGCAACAGTACGAAGCGAAATTATTCACCTTATTGGCGCGTCAGTAACATCTCCGCCATGTCTTTTGGTTCGCGTTTTCGGCACGAAATGTTTCAGCGTCTCGTAAACGGAACAACACTACCCCATAGTATTTAGACGAAAAAAAAGATTAAAAAACTCGAAAAACAAAAAAGAAACTATCTTTGCCGCAAAAATCTTTAAAAATTTGGGAACTAAAATAATTATAGACGACAGTACGATTGTTGCGCTGCTGAAAGCCGACCAATCGGAAGCAATTTCGCTGGCGTATGACAAATTTCATGGGGCTATCTATGCGGCAATCCTCAAAATCATGCCGCAGCAAGCCCTTGCCGACGAAATTCTACAAGACGTTTTTGTCAAGGCATGGCGAAGTCGCGCCCTCTACGACGCGGAAAAAGGGAGGCTGTTCACGTGGTTGCTCAACATTGCACGAAACACGGCAATTGACTATACGCGGCTAAAAAGTTTTTCGCAAAAAAACCAAGACCTCGAAAAATCCGTAAATGATATTGACCTTTCTCAAAATGTGACTTTCAATGAGGACACCATCGGCATACACGAAATTGTAGCCCAAATGCCCGAAGAATATCGCGTGCTGATTGATACGATTTATTTTCAAGGATTTACGCACGTCGAGGCAGCAGAAAAACTGAATATGCCACTCGGAACCGTCAAAACAAGGGTGCGCATGGCACTGATTCAATTAAGAAAATTATTTAATTTAGAATGAACGTCAACGAATATATAGCATCGGGCATTCTCGAAGAATACGTAGCGGGTTTGCTGTCCGAGTCCGAAAATAAAGCCGTCGAAGCCAATGCTGCCAAATATCCAGCCATCGGTGAGGAAATTGGCAAAATAGAACTGGCACTCGAAAATTTGGCGTTCGCACAAGCGAAAAGCCCTCAAAAAGACGTAAAATCAGCAATTTTAGCGCAAATCGAAGCCGAATTGCCTGTCCAACAACCTGCCGTCAAGACGGTCGAATTGCCAAAAAGGAATTGGGGTTGGTTGGCGGCGGCGGCGGTCGTGGGCTTGGTGGCGAGCATGGTTGCCAATTTTACGCTTTACAATCGCCTTGATAAAGCGACTTCACAAATCGTTGCTTTGCGCATCGAAAATGATAAAATGACGCAGGAAACCGTCACCATGCAAGCCAATTTTAAGGAAAAAGAACGACAAGTCAATACGTTGGCGCATCAAAATACGCGGCGATTGGTGTTGTCTGGAACGCCGAATCACGTAAATAGTAAATTATTGATTTATTGGCAACCCGAAGAAAAAACTGTTTTTGCGACCATCAATCAGTTGCCGCCCGCGCCCGAAGGGAAGCAATATCAGCTTTGGGCAATCGGCAGCAAAGGTCCTGTTGATGCAGGTTTATTGACCGATACCGCAAAAGGTTTGCAAGCTATGAAAACAATTGACGATGCCGCCGCATTTGCCATTACACTCGAAAACGTCGGCGGAAGTCCAACGCCCACGCTTTCAGAAATGTACGCCATCGGAAAATTTTAAAAATATATTTTTTCATTTAAAAATATAAAAAAAACACCCCCCCCCAGTATATTTCGATTTTTTCTGTCCTCACAATGCCTTTTTAAGGTATTGTGAGGACTTTTTTATATAAAACACATTTTTAAAATTCATAATTCTAAAAAAAAACTTTACTTTTGCATACTAAACGTTTTTTATCTATTTCTTTACGCTAAACAACACATTTATTTATGAAAATAAAATTAACCTTACTATTTGGGTGTTTCCTATTCGTTTTTGATGTGATTGCCCAAAACACCTATCAATGCTCGAGTTTACCCATTCCACAGAATGCCTGTGGAACCTTGTTAGCCTCTGGCGGTTTGATGGGAGAAACGGTATTTTGTGAAAATCAAGATATTATTTTCAACAATACGACTGCCGTAACTGCCGATAGTACGATGTATTGTTGGGGAGACGGCTCTTTTGACGTATTGCCAGGAAACAGAAATGGTGAACATCGATATGCTGTTCCTGATACCTGTTTTAGCATATCACAACCTTATAAGGAATATACTATCACCATGATTGTTTTTAAAAAATGTACAGGTGGATATAGTGTAGGAAAAATAGCTTCTTCTGTCCTGATTCGAGCGCGTCCGAGAATCGTATTAAGCACGATAAGTACGCTTTGTGAAGGACAATCCGTGCAGTTGAGTACGACCAATACTTGTCTAAATGATATTGCAGACAGCATAAGATGCCGCTACCGATTAGACAATGGAGCTTGGCAAACTGGTTGTAATCTTCCTAATTTCGGTATTTTACCTGTTGGCGCGCATAATTTGGAATACGAAGTGACCAATCGCTGTGGTTCAAGAACCGCAAGCCTGCCGTTTTCGGTGACAGGTTTGCCGCGTGCATCGGGAACGATACAAAATGGTGCCATCTTCAATGGCTCGCGGTATCGAGTTTGTTTGGCACGCGATTCGGTTAGAAGTGATACGCTCCGATTTGATGCTTCGGGTTCTTTAAATTCATCGGTTTATCGGTGGATAGTGACAGCAACCAATCCTTTAACAGGCTTGTGGCGATTTGTGGACTCGGCTACTGCCAATCTTACGCTTCGTCCAAGAATTCAGTTTTTAGGACCTGGAACTTATACGGTTACATTAGAAACATTTAATGGTTGTTCTCCATCAGGAAGACAAACGATGACGATTGATGTGTTGCCTAATATCAATTTGCCGCCTCAACAAGACGTTTGTGCGGCATTTGATTATGTTAGAACACCTCAATTTAGCGTCAATTATCGTCGCTATTTCAACAGCGCATTGCAAGTGGGTAGCGCGACCTCGTTTCGTGCGTTGGAGGGCGTTCACATCGTCGAAGCCTATCGAGATACTGGGGGGGGGTGTCCACAAATGCTTCGAGACACTTTTATCGTCCAATCGGCAGCCCGCATTACGTTTACAAGTCCCATCGCCGATACGATGACCGTTTGTCCCAATTCGGGTAGAATTTCATTGACCACTTCTTCGGATAGTGGACGCATTTTTTCTGCCAATGTCATTCGGGTTGGAACGGATTATTTTTTCGATGCAAATAGGGCGAGCGTTGGTTCATTAAGTCAAGTGGTCGTAAGCAATACTTGTGGTGTAGGCGACACCTTGTTTGTCCGCGTCCGCGATACCATTCGCGCCGATTTACCCATCATTGCGTCCAGTTGTCAACCCATTAACTATCGCGTTCCGAATCCAATTCCGAATGCACGCTATTATTTGGACGGTCAACTTTTTGACCCCAACCTCGTGCAACGCATTACCGCATTGGGCAACCATCAAGTACGCATGGTGTTACAAGACGTTTGTGACTCCATTGCCAACGATTCGGACGTAGTGGTACGCACGTTTCAATATTCGGGCGTTCAACCCATTCAACTTGCCAATCGAGACACAACCGTTTGCCGACAAAGCAGCGCGTTTGCGCTATACGGAACGCCCGCGAGCGGCATTTGGTCTGGAACAGGCATTTCGGGACGACAGTTTGACCCCATTCGAGCGGGTGTTGGGCGATATGTTTTATATTTCAGAGCAGGAACTGGCGAATGTGCCAATAATGATTCGGTTGTCGTGACCGTACAAGGACTGACCGTTGAAGCGGGCGCAGACATTGCAGTTTGTAATAATTTGTCGCGTCCGCCCATTACTTTGGGTTCGGGAACACCGTCGGGCGGCGTTTATCGGCTTGGCACAACTTCTGGTCAAGTGCTGACGCAAATTGACCCTCGCGTATTGCCCGTAGGCAATAGTTTAATTTTTTATACGATTACGACCAACGGCGTTTGCGCTAATTATGATTCGTTGACAGTTCGCATCAATGCCATTCCGACGGCAACGCCCAATGTGCCAGCGATTGCTTGCGCGGGCGTGGCAACCAACCTGCAAGTCACCAATCCAATGGCAGGACTTACTTACACTTGGACTGCCGATAATGCGCGAATCGGGGCGGGCGCAACGTTGAGTTATAATTTCAATACCCCTAGTACGCCGCGTATTGGGTTGATTGTGTCTAACGGAATTTGTGCCGATACTTCGACACAATCGCTGACGGTTCGTCGTCCGCCGCAAGCCAATTTATCGGCTTCTACGCAGCGCGTTTGCGAAGGCGAGCGCGTTCAGATTCGCACCAACGCGGGGCAAAACGATTTGACAACCACTTATCAATACGTATTTAGAGGGCAAACTGTCAATTTAAATTTGTTAGATAGTTTACAGATGAACAATGCCAATCGGTTGTGTCAAGATTCGACTTACGCGCTCAATTTGACGGCGAATACTGGGGGGTGTCCTTCGGCGACCAATTCGATGAACTTTTTGGTTTCGCCGCAATCTATTATTCGCATTGGCGGCAATCAGCGCGTGGACAGTAGTGCTTGTTCCAACGAATCGGTTTTGTTTGTCAACAATTCGTGTGTTAGAAGGAATGCAAATTACGATTGGACGATTGATGGACAGCGATTTAACGTAGAAAACCCCGCCTCGATGCGCTTCGTCAACACAAGCGATACGGTTCGGTTGGTGAATGTGAAATTGATTGTC
>JBJOPA010000168.1:0-5873 GCA_046051005.1 Bacteroidota bacterium | reverse complement strand
GGTTTTATACTGGGGGGTATCATTTTTTACGTCTTGATTCTAGGAAATCGGCAATTTTATCAATCGCATCGCCCAAAATTTGAGTATTCGGAAGAAAAACAAGCCTAAAATGGTCTTTGGTCGGAAAGTTGAAACCGTTGCCCGCAACCATCAAAATTCGTTTTTCTTCCAACAAATCATAAATAAATTCATCATCGGTCGCAAAATTAAATTTCGTTAAATCAATTTTTGGAAACAAATACATGGCTCCTTTTGGTCGCACGCAAGTGATGCCGTCAATGGCAATTATTTTTTGATATGCCAATTCCATTTGTTGATGCAAACGCCCCGTCGGTAACACCAAATCGTTGATGCTCTGATAGCCACCCAACGCAGTTTGAATGCCCAATTGCGCCAACACATTTGCACAAAGTCTCATGCTTGCAAGGAATGTTAAACCTTCCATATAATCTTTTGCCCTATTTTTTGCGCCTGTCAAAATCAACCAACCGCCTCTAAAACCTGCCGCCCGATAGCTTTTCGACAAGCCATTGAGCGTGACGACGAGCGTTTTTTCGGTCATCGTCGAGAGGGAATGATGCACGGCATCGTCGTAAATCACTTTATCATAAATTTCATCTGCAAAAATGATTAAATTATGTTTTTCTGCCAATTTTACGATACCCCCCAGTATTTCGGGCGTATAGACCGCGCCCGTCGGATTGTTGGGATTGATGACGACAATTGCCCGCGTTTTTGCACTGATTTTTGCTTCAATGTCGGTCAAATCGGGGTTCCAATCGGCATTTTCGTCGCAGGTGTAATGCGTTGCTTTTCCGCCCGCCAAGCCAACGGCGGTTGTCCAAAGCGGATAATCGGGCGACGGAATCAGGATTTCGTCGCCGTCGTTCAACAAGGCTTGCATCGCCAACACGATTAATTCGCTCACGCCGTTGCCGATATATACGTCTTCGATGTCAATATTTCGTACGCCGAGACTTTGATAATGCTGCATGACGGCTTTTCGCGCCGAAAACAAGCCGCGTGAATCGGCATAACCTTGCGCTTGCCGAATATTGGCAATCATATCATGAATAATTTCATCGGGTGTTTCAAAGCCGAAAGTGGCGGGATTTCCGATGTTGAGCGGCGTAATTTTATAGCCTTCGCGTGTGAGGGCGAGCGCACGCTCATAGACGGGACCGCGAATTTCGTAGCGGAGAGCGTCCAGTCGTTTGCTTTTTTTGATGGCAAATTGGTCAGAATTAGGGTTCATATTTTATTTTTTTTATTTTGATAAACGGAAATTGGTGGGCAAAAGTAAGCGTAATTTTGGCTTGATAGTTCAATAATTGTCTAAATTTTGTCAGAATTTTGAAGGACGTAAACCTTTTTCCGAAAATCACGTTTTATTAACAAATTAAATGGAAATTATTAGCAGAATGCTATATGTTTCTGTCTATTTTTGCAGCTCAATTCTCAAAGTTTGAAAAAAATAATAATTATAAAATCAGTTAAAATTTATGACAAAAGTAACCGTTGTCGGGGCAGGAAATGTAGGCGCAACTTGCGCAAACGTGTTGGCGCACATGGATTTCATCAACGAAGTTGTTTTGATTGACATCAATGCCGAAATGCCGCAAGGCAAAGCCCTCGATATGTGGCAACAGGCACCCATTGACTATTATTCGACAAAATTGGTCGGCGGAAACGATTATGCACTCACCGAAGGCTCCGATGTGGTGGTCATCACGGCGGGCATTCCTCGAAAACCGGGCATGAGCCGCGACGATTTGGTCGCAACAAATGCAAAAATTGTGTCATCAGTGACCGAAAATATCTTGAAACACACCAAAAATCCTATCATCGTGGTCGTTTCAAACCCGTTGGACGTGATGACTTACGTCGCGTTTAAAAAATCGGGATTGAAACCAAATCGCGTCTTGGGCATGGCGGGCGTGTTGGATACGGCGCGTTATCGCGCATTTTTGGCAACCGAATTGAAGGTTTCGCCGAAAGATATTCAAGCCGTTTTGATGGGTGGACACGGCGACACGATGGTTCCGTTGCCGCGATACACGACAGTGGCGGGCATTCCCGTGACCGAACTTATCAAAAAAGACAAACTCGATGCCATCATTGACCGAACCAAAAACGGCGGCGGCGAACTCGTGAAACTCATGGGAACTTCGGCTTGGTACGCACCAGGCGCGGCGGCGGCTCAAATGGTGGAAGCAATTTTGAAAGACGAAAACCGCATTTTCCCATGTTGCGCGTTGTTGGAAGGCGAATATGGAATTGACGACCTTTGCGTAGGCGTGCCAGTTGTGTTGGGTAAAGGTGGTATTAAAAAAATTATTGAATTGCAACTCAATGACGACGAAAAAACGTTGCTCAAAGAATCGGCAGCAGCAGTAAAAGAAGTAGTTGATGTGGTAAATGGCATGAATATTTTGTAAAGAAAATTCGTAATTTTGCCAAATAAAAAAAATAAGCAATAAACGTTTTGATGCGTTTGTTGCTTGTTTTTTTTAGTTTTTTAATTTTATGTTTTTAAAAAATGTGATGAAAAAAATAGTCGTTACGGGTGCGGAAAGTTCGGGGAAAACGACGTTGGCGCAGGCATTGGCGCACGCGACGGACGCATATTGGGTTTCAGAATTTGCAAGGGACTTTTTGGAACAAAAAATAGCCCCCCCCCAGTATCCAACGGGTTTTTATGAAGAAAAAGACCTTTTGACGATTGCAAAAGGGCAAATTGATTTGGAAAATAGAAAAATAGAAGAAAGTTTTTTGAATAAAAATAATTTTTTATTTTTTGATACAGATTTAATAACGATAAAAATTTGGTCAGAAGAAAAATTTGGGCGTTGCGATGCTTGGATTTTAGAACAAATCGAACAACGGAATTATGATTTTTATTTACTCGCTTCGCCAAAAGGCATTGCTTGGCAACCTGACCCCTTGCGCGAACATCCGCACGAACGAGAAAGGCTATTTGAAATCTATATTCAAAATTTAAATTTTTATCAGAAAAAATACGCCATCGTAACAGGAAATTTGACCGACCGAATCCAATTCAGTTTAGAAAAAATATAAAAAAAAAACCTAAAAAAGGCGTTCGTAAAACATTGCGAACGCCTTTTTTAGGTCAAAATACTGGGGGGGAGCATTTTTTGTTGATATTTTTTAAATTTTATAAAAATTTAGTATTACAAAATTTTCATAAAAAATTATAATCGTTGAAATTCAAATTTTGGTGCGCCTTTTGCGCCTTGTTCGTCATAAAAACTGACAAAACGCATTTTGTAAAAATAGCCTTTTGATGTTTTCACAAAATAGAGATAATTGGGGGCGATAAAATACCGATTGTTTGCGCCCAAGACTTTCCAATTGTAGCCAATCATGTTGGTGCGCGATTCGTATGGCATTTTCAAGACTTCGTTTCGTCCATAATCTTCAAATTTTTTGGTTCCTGACGAATCTACGGCGGCTTGTGTTTGGTGCGGATTGAGCAAAATTCCCGTCACCAAATAGGCTTGATAAGGCTCATAAAATTGATGTACGTATTGTGTTACAGAAAAATCCCAACTTCCTTTTTCAGGTTCAACGCGCACGGGGCGATTGGTTTTGAAAGAAAAATAAACAAAATTAAAATTCGTATTTATATCAACTTGAACGGTTTGTACATCTGAATTATCTAAATTTGAATAATGCAACACATATTTTTTATTTGGCGAAGCATTGATTTTTACTTTTTTATAACCAATGGGGTCGCCGTTTTTGTCATAACCGAGAAACACGACAAATACTTTTTCTGCACCGGACTTGCGAAGATTTCCGAAAGCAAGACTATCGTTTGACCGATTGCTTGCGTCTGTTTTTTTATATTTATCGAAACCGATGGTGTCTTGTAGATTATTTAAATTTTGCGCATCGCTTTTCCACGCCGACATAAATTTGGCTTGATTCAGTAAAACATAATCCGAAGAATCTGAACAATCAAACGCCAAATCCCAATCAGATTTCAGATTTTCCGAAATGATTTCATTTTTTTCGATATTATAAAAAACTTGTTTTTGATAATCTGCACCTATGGACAGGCTGCGCAAGGTCGCATCGCCCAGTGGGTGCGGCGCAACTGCCATTTCTTCGGGAATACATGCCGAAAAACCAGTCAAAAAGGAGCAACTTATCATCAAAATTGCCATTTTTTTCACGCGAGTAGAAATTTCGTTTTTCATTTTGATTATAATCTTTTTCTCAAAAGTGAAGCAATTGAATTTTATGAATGTTACAAACCGATTGTAATTCCTAAAAACAGGGTTTTGCCCGTTGCAACCGATGCAAAATCGCCCCCCCCAGTATGTCCGCCGCCTGCGAGCTGCGCGGCAATATTTTTTACATCAAATAAATTTTTAACACCTGTATTGATTTGAAAGGAACGCGATTTTGATTTAAAATTGCTCAACCAAGTCAAATCTGCTATCGTGTAGGGCGCGATGAAAGTCGGCACAACTTGTCGGTTTTCGTTGACCCAAAAGCCTTGTTGTTGGCTCGTATGCTTGCTGGTAAACTGAATGGTATGTTTGTCTTTTTCTATATCAAATGCCAAGGTTGTCCGCACATCAAACATGTTGGCAACCAAAGGTTGTTGACTCAAAAAAGTGATTTTATGCAGAAAATTGCCCGAAACGCTCATCAAAAACCGATTATTTCGCCAATTTACGTCCAATCTTCCGCCTTGCGTGCGCACGCGACCGATGTTGATGTAGCCATATTCAGGCACGCCATTGTCCACCGCCCGAATCAACGCAAGGTCAATTTGATTGACAATGGCATTGCTAAACGCATTAATTTCAAATTTAATGATATTTTTATCTGACAACAACGTAGTTCCAAAAACAGAAGCGTTGAAACTATGCGACCGCTCGGCGCGCAGGTTTTCATTGCCTTGAATGTTGTGATTAATATCCACAAAATAAAAATATAATTCTTTCAAACTCGGCGACCGAAACCCGCGTGCATAGCTAGCGCGAAGCGACCAATTTTTTTCCCAATTGTATTTCAAATTAAAACTTGGCGTAATGGGAGCCGCATAATTCGTATTGTAGGCGACGCGCAAAGCGGGTCGAATTTTCAGACTGCCCACGCCGTCTTCGTTGCCTTTCAAAACCATCCATTCACCGCCCCAAAACGCGGCGTAATCGCTAATTTGCTGTTTTTTCCCTTTCAAACGCATGCCTGCACCTGTTTCGACGTTAATGTCATAGCCAATTTCCATATTGAAATTTGCTTGTTCTTTTCTCATCAACATGCCGCGTGCGTTTATCAAACTGAATCGGGTAGTGTCTTGCACGTCGTCACCTTGCGCGAGGCGTTTGTCGAGCGTAGTGAGGTTTCGGAAATACGTATTTTTTATACGATTAAAATCATTATGTGAAAAAGTAAATCGAAGCGACCAACTTTTATCCAATTTTTTATTCAATTGCAGACTTTGCGTGCTGCGTTTGGTATTAAATTCGTCATCAAAAGCCTGCTCATTGTAGGGCGCAATTGGTTTGCCGCGACTGAGCATAAATTCTTCAAAATAACTATACGTTGCGCCAATTCGCCAGCCGTTGTGGTTGTAATTATAAGTGCCGTTGGTTGCCAACTGAATGCGCGGTTTCCATTGCGAATAGCGATTTTCCCCTAATTTTGCGTCGGGCGACCAGCCCAAAAAGGCGTTGCGGCTCACGTCCATCAGAAAGCCGTGTTTGCTGCCCAATGCGCCGCCGATGCTCACATTTACGTTGTGATGATTGGCAGTTTCGCCGTAATATTTTGCTGAAAATTGGTGTTTTTTACCTGTAACAGTTTGTTTGGTGATGATATTGATAACGCCGCCGATG
>JBJOPA010000167.1:0-4908 GCA_046051005.1 Bacteroidota bacterium | reverse complement strand
CGTTTTTTTTGAAATTTTTAATTTTGCTGATGATTTTTTAATAATTCTTCAACCGTTGTCCAACGGATTGACGGGTAGCGGTCGTTGTCGAGGTGGTTGATGCGGGCGCGAACGTCAATCATATTATGCATATATTGCATGCCTTGCCAAGCTGGATATAATTCCGTAGTGGAAGGCGAGAAAAAACGGGTAATTTTGATGATTCGACCCAAGCGACCTGCGCCGCCAGTCCGCCAAAAACTCCATGCCGAACCTGTTTGTGCTTCGACGATTTTTCGGATTCCGCGAGGGCTAATTTGACTGCCCGCAATGCGAAGATAGCGCGGCGATTCGTCGTCAAGCGCGACGTGCGCCGTATAACGCGCCGTGTCCGCAACTGTCGTAAAACCCAACAAATGGTCGGCATCGCCCCAATACAAAAGGCGTTTGGGCTTGAAAAAAAGCATCGGAAATTCTTGCAACAACATGTCCATAAATGCGCCGTTGAAGATGCTGGTGGCGGCAATCGGTTGTTGGTCGAGGTAGCTATGAAACTTGCGTCGCCAGTCTAAATTGCGGTTTTCGCCGTCCGAAAACTTTATAAAATCCAACGAATAATCCGAAGGGATAAAACGTTTTACGCCTGCGGCAACAGCGGCATCGAGCAATATTTTTTGGGTTTCCAAAATCACATCGCCCAAGCCCGAAAGCGCGGAAACCACACAATGCGCACCCCGACAAGCCGACGTTAATTCGGCAACGTTCTCCATATCAACAGAAAAAATGGTTACACCTAAGGATTTTATTTTTTTTATTTTGTCAACATCACTTTCGTTGCGCACAATGGCGCGTACTTCCGCGCCCTGTTCGAGCAATGCGTTGATGATTTGACCGCCCAAATTGCCAGTTCCCCCAGCAACTACGATTATTTTTTTCATGAATTTACTTTTTTTATAATTAAGTTTCTTAAACGAAGGGAACCACGAAAGGTTTTAACGCTTTGTTTTCCTAAAAAAAACGGATTGACAAAAATGGGTAGTGCCACCTATTCTATCCTGCTACAAAAATACTTAACTTTGCCGCATGAAAAAAATTGGGCTACTCATTTTTGTTTGTTGTTTGGCGATGGCAAATGGCTGTCTCCGCTCCATCTTCCCGAAGGAGGAAAGAAAAAGCATGGCAAAAGATTCGATGACCATCTATCGCCTCACCGACCCTACGCAACAACTTTCTTTTCAACAAATTTTGAACAATCCCCGTTTTGAGAAAACCACTGAATCGGAACTTAATTTCGGCATTTCGCTAGCCAATCACTGGCTTAAAGTCGTTTGTTCTACCGCCCAAGTCCCCCCTCAATCCCCCCGAAGGGAAGCTAGGCTTGAAATCCTAACCATTGTGCCTGATACGATTGAAGTTTATGAACAAAAAGAAGACGGCAACTATCAAAAAGCATGGATTGGGGAGGCTTTTGCCAGTCAACATCGCTTTTTGCAATACCATTTTACTGGGGGGCAGCGCGAAACCGTGCTTTACCTCAAAATAAAGGGAGATGGGCAGCCACTTGCCCTACCGATTCGGCTGATGCAAAATGAGGAAACCGACGTTTTTTCGATTTTTTTTTCCGCTTTGTTGGTGGGCATCGTTTTTTTTATTTTGATGATGAATTTGGTGTTATATGTCGGTACTTCCGAAAAATTATATTTCTATTTTTTCTTTTTCAACTTATTTTCGCTTGGAAATATTCTTTATTTCGATGGATTTGTGAAATTGTTTTTGATTCCCGACAGTTGTTATTGGAACAATCAATTCATTGCCCTTTCGTTGTGTGGCAGTTTTTTGTCCGTCAATTATTATTTCTACGAATTTTTAAATATCAAACAACATCAACCCAATCTCACACGGTATTTCAGGGGCATTAATGTGTTGTTTATCTTGATTTTGGGGCTTTCTTTTTTTCGTCCGATGGGTTTTGTTTGGTACATTCGTTGTCATATTTTGATGGTTGCGCCCGAAGCCTTGTTGTTGTTTGTGAGTTTGGTGGCGGTGCGGCGCAAAGAGGCGGACTATTTTATGATTCAGTTGGTGTCTATTGGTTTGGTGTTGGTGTTTGGCTTTGTGGTGCAGCTGTATTATTTGGGTTTTTTGCCCGTCCATCTGTTGACCAGATATGCCGTGCATGGCATGATTTTGCCGCAAATCGTCATTCAGACCTTTGCGTTGGGCAAGCGGTTTGCCATTTTGACAAAAGAGCGGTTAGCCCTACACAATGCTTTGTTACATGCTTCTGAAAAATATTCGCAATCCCTCATCAAAACGTTAGAAGCGGAGCGCAAGCGGTTGTCGGCGGAGTTTCACGACAGCATTGGGCAAAATTTGTTGGTCATCAGAAATCGGCTTTTGTTGATGATAAAAAAGCTCCCCCCCAGTATTTCCCCTCCTTTGGAGGCATTGGCGGACCTTACTTCAGAAACATTGGACGAAATCCGAGAAATTTCTCAAAATTTACGTCCCACGACCCTCGATACCATTGGTTTGACGGCTTCGTTGCACAATATGATGCAGCGATTGGTGCGGGCAACGGAAATTGAAATCCAGTTTGATTGCCCACAAAACATAGATGAAATGGTGATAAAGGATTTAGAAATAAACGTTTATCGAATTTTGCAGGAACTGATGAACAATGTGTTGAAGCACTCGAAGGCGCGTCGCGTGCGTGTGACGGTCGTGCCGAAAGACCACGCATTGAGGCTCGTTGTGGAAGACGACGGCGTGGGTTTTGATAGGAATAAACTCGATACCATTGCAGTCTCTGGCATGAACAGCATTCGGGAGCGCGTGCGCATTTTGAAGGGCGAATTGACAATAAATTCAACACCAAATCAAGGGACGATGGTGCAAATCAAGATTCCATGCCCCCCCCCAGTATAAAGCCCCTCCCTGACCCCCCGAAGGGAGGGAGAAACCTAAATTCCCATAAAAAAGCATTTTTTTTTATAACCAAAAAGAAAACAATGGAAAAAATAAAAATATTGGTCGTAGATGACCACCCTATTTTTTTGAAAGGATTGATAGAGGTGTTACAAGACGAAGTGCCAGAGGCAGACATCATGCCGCAACCTTCTGCGATGCGAGCGATTTCGGCAACGACTGCCCTATCGCTGGTTCCCAGTTCGCCTGTTCTTGCCATTTTAGATTTGGATATGCCCGACATGAATGGCATTGCGTTGGCGGCAAAGCTAAAAGAAATCATACCGACGTTGAAAGTCATCATTTTGACCATGCACAAAGAGCCTGACATTGTTCGGTCGGTGTTGGCGAGGGGCATAGAGGGCTATGTTTTTAAAGACGATGCCGTCAATGATTTGGTGAAAGCCATCGCCGAAGTGAGAAAAGGAAAAATATTTGCCCCCCTACCCTCCAAAGGGGAGACAAAAACATCCCCCCTTTGGGGGGCGGGGGGGCAAATACCCAGCATCACTCGGTTGACCAAAACTGAAATTTTAGTCTTGACCGCCATTGCGGAGCAAAAAACGAGTCGCGAAATTGCGGCTGCCATGTTTGTGAGTTTGAAAACCATTGAAAATCATCGAAACAATATTTCCCGAAAACTAAACCTAAACGGCAGCAATAGCTTGTTGAAATTCGCTTTAGAAAACAAGGCTTTTTTAGTCATTTCACCTACCGATTGACAAAATGAGTAGTCCCACCTATGGGCTACATGGCGGCACCGCCTTAATTTTGTCCCACCAAATGTTTCTTTCTAAGTAATAATTTCTATGAATTGGCAAGAGGGCGTTTTGCCTTTTTATGGCAATTATTATGTTTTATTATTTTTTTATAAAAATTTATTACCAATATGAAAAAAAGTCTATTCTCTATCTTTTGTTTTCTTTTATCAAGCTCTTCATTGATGGCGCAAATTACGATAAATCGCGCTAATTTTGCTATCAGTGGGTCACGGGATTCTGCTGCCGTGAAGCGACTCACGCAAGCGGGCGCAACCTTGCCCACAATTGGCAACAATCAAACTTGGGATTATTCCGCCCAAAAGGATTCATTTCCTAATGTCAGTCGTTATTATTACGAGCCAGTGGCGAGTTTTGGGGCAGTTCCGCCGCTTTTTTCCGATGCTACTTATGCCTTTAATTATTTGACGACCTTTCAATTTTTTGCCTATCCTTCGCGGGCTTATGAAAAATTAGATGCCACAGGCTATGCCCAATTGGGTTATATCACGCAAGGTGGCAAGTTTTCTCTCACCCAAATTTCGGGAGGCGCAACGGATAGCATCTATTTTTCTGCGGGTGCGCAACGATATGCTAATCCTTGGATTTCCTATAAATTTCCGATGACGGCAAATTCTGTTTGGAAAAGCAATTATAAGGATACCTCAAATTTTCAGTTGTCCATCGCCGCTTTTGGACTCAACCGAACGCCGGGTTTTCGGGTCGCTAAATACAATTACACCGATTCTATCGTCGGTTGGGGAACCTTGAAACTCCGCAACCCATCGGGCGGTGCGCCTTTGAATTTTGCGGTTTTGTTGCAACAAAGTTCAGGTACACAAGTGGATAGTTTCTATCTCGGGGGTGCGCCTGCGCCTGCTACGCTATTGGCGGCTTTTGGATTGACACAAGGGCAAATTTCGGTCGGCGCGGGGAGTTATCAATTTCTTGGCGTTGGTTTCAATGCGGCTTTTTTGTCTGTTTTTCCGAGCAATACTGGGGGGGTCGGTTCATTGGTGCGAGCGGTGATTCCAAGCGTCGGATTGACGCTTGACAACAAAGAAATCAAGGACAATACGATTGTTGCAACGCTCTATCCGAATCCCACGACATCGGGCATTAACTTGGAGTTTCAGAAAAGCAATGCCGCTGATTGGAATGTAATGATTTACAATGAAGCGGGTCAAATCATTGCGATTCAGCG
>JBJOPA010000166.1:0-12871 GCA_046051005.1 Bacteroidota bacterium | reverse complement strand
CGTTCACGACATTTCTTTCAAAGAAAGATTTGTTTTCGGAATGGGCGGTTTAAAAGAGTTTAAGACGGGCAACGCGCTTGATTATTTGCAATCGGCAGGCGCAATTTCCTATCGTCCGAATAAATTTTTCCATTTTTCATTTGGTCAAGGGAAACATTTTTGGGGCGACGGTTATCGGTCATTGCTGCTTTCTGACAACGCATCTACTTACCCGTATTTCAAAATTGTGACAGACTTTTGGAAGATTCGTTACGTAAATCTATGGGCGCAAATGTTGGATAAAAATCAAATTGGTGCAGACGGAACCTATGCTCGAAAATATGTAAATTCTCATTATTTAAGCTATGACGTAACGAAAAGATTAAATATTAGTTTGTTTGAATCTGTTGTTTATCAAGACAGTTTGGGTACACGGCGTTTAGATTTAAATTATTTGAATCCGATTATTTTTTATCGTCCCATCGAGTTTGCGTTAAATTCAAATGCAGGAAACGTAATTTTGGGCGCAAACTTGAAATATAAACTTACTAATGAACAACTTATATATGGTCAATTTTTGTTAGACGAATTTAATTTTCAGCTCTTTCGGCAAGGCAAAAATTGGTGGGGAAACAAATTTGGTTATCAACTGGGCTTCAAGTCATTCAATACATTTATTCCTAATTTGATGTTCCAAACCGAGTTTAATATGGTTCGCCCATACACATATAGTCACGGCGTTTTGTTGCAAAATTATGGGCATTACAGCCAACCTTTGGCGCATCCGTTGGGTGGAAATTTCAAAGAATCCGTTACAAATATTCGTTATTTCAAAGGTCGTTTTTCTGCGGAAGCAAAAGTGCTTTTTGTGACACAAGGTTTAGACTCTTTGACAAAAAATTATGGTAGTAATATCTATCGTTCCTATAATTTACGTCCAAGTGATTTTGACGTTTTTCAGAATCAAGGCATCAAAGCGACTACATTTTTGACGGATTTTCGCGTAGGCTATCTAGTCAATCCTCGCACCAATTTAAAGGCAGAAATTGGCGCAACTTTTCGTAGTTTTACACCCGAAAAAGAAATTGGAGATGTAAAAGCCAACAAAACAACCTATGTTTACTTCGGTATTAGGTCAGATTTGTATAATTTTTATCACGATTTTTAAAATTTAATAAAAATTGCCCCCCCCCAGTATAAGCCAATTTTTATTGCTATTTTAAAGTCAAAAATAAAATTTTCAGTAAACATATTATGAAAAAAGAAGCAAAAATATACGTCGCAGGGCATCGCGGCATGGTGGGTTCGGCTATCATGCGGGCATTGCGAGAGCGAGGTTTTGATAATCTAATTTTCAGAAAATCCGCAGAACTCGACCTCCGAAATCAAGCAGATGTCAATCGCTTTTTTCAAAAAGAACGTCCTGAATATGTGTTTTTAGCTGCCGCAAAAGTGGGCGGAATTTTAGCTAACAATACATATCGCGCTGATTTTTTATATGATAATTTAATGTTGCAAACCAATGTTATACACGCTGCACATCAATTTCATACGAAAAAAATGCTTTTTTTAGGCTCATCGTGCATCTATCCGAAGCTCGCCGAGCAGCCTTTGCGCGAAGAATCGCTACTCACGGGCTTGCTCGAACCGACGAACGAGCCATATGCTATCGCAAAAATTGCAGGAATAAAAATGTGTGATGCGTTCAGAGCGCAATATGGTTGCAATTTCATTTCCGCCATGCCCACCAATTTGTATGGACCAAATGACAATTATGACCTCCAAAATTCGCATGTTTTGCCTGCTTTGGTGCGTAAATTCATTGTTGCAAAGAAAAAAAATGCCGATTTTGTCGAAATGTGGGGAACGGGTGCGCCTTTGCGCGAGTTTATGCACGCCGATGATTTGGCAGATGCCTGCCTTTTTTTGATGGAAAATCACGACGAAGCTGGTTTTGTAAACGTGGGAACAGGTTCTGATTTGTCGATTTTAGAACTCGCTCAAAAGGTCAAAAAAGCGGTTGGCTACGAAGGCGAAATTCGGCTCGATACCACCAAACCCGACGGAACGCCCCGCAAACTTATGGACGTTTCGCGCCTACACGCGATGGGTTGGAAACATAAAATTGAACTCGACGAGGGAATCAAATCTGTCGTAAAAGAAGTTTGGGAGAAGTTTTAAGAATACGTAAATCGTTCATAATCAACTAAAAATATAATTCAAAAAAAATAAGTTATAAATATGTCAAATCCTAATTTTTACGTCGCTATTATGGCGGGCGGTGTCGGCAGCAGATTTTGGCCAGGCAGTCGAGAGGAACGCCCAAAACAATTTCTTGATGTGATGGGCATCGGAAAATCGTTGTTGCGCATGACATTTGAGCGATTTTTGCCCCTCATCCCTGCGGAACGAATTGTTATCGTAACACATGAAAAATATCGCGAATTGGTAAAACAACATTTGCCAGAACTCTCTGATAACCAAATTTTAGGTGAGCCAAGTCGCAACAATACCGCACCAAGTGTGGCATATACCGCATTTAAGTTACAACAAATGAATCCCAAAGCGACGTTTGTGATGGCTCCAAGTGACCACGTTATTTTGCAAGAACAAGAATTTTTGAGAAACATTCAACTCGCTATGAATTTTGCAGCCGACAACGACGCACTCGTCACGCTCGGAATTCGACCTACACGACCCGATACAGGATATGGATATATAAATTATTCAACACGTGATGCCAATAATGATGGCATTTTTAAGGTAAAAAACTTTACAGAAAAACCTGATTTGGAACGCGCCGAAGCCTTTGTGAGGGCGGGCGACTATCTTTGGAATGCAGGAATTTTTATTTGGTCCGCAAAAGCATTGCTCAAAGCCTATAAAAAACATGCAGAAGATATTTATAATATTTTTGATAAAGGAAAAGATAATTTAAATTCTTCAAATGAAAAAGATTGGTTATCAACGTATTATCCAACTACCCGCGCCACTTCGGTTGATTACGCTATCATGGAACCTTCGGAAAATGTCTATACAATTCCTGCCGCCTTTGGTTGGTCAGATTTAGGAACTTGGGCTTCTTTACATGCAGAAATGCCAAAAAGTGAAGCAGGAAATTTGATAAATACGGATAATGTAATGTTGGAAGATGTTGCCAATTGTCTCGTGCGTGTACCCAAAGATAAATTTGTCGTTTTGCGCGGTTTGCATGATTTTATTGTGGTAGATGAAGGAGATGTATTGCTTATATATCCCAAATCCAAAGAACAAGACATCAAAAAGATAACAGAAACATTGAAAAAATCCGCAGAAAACGGAGAAAAATATTTATAAACTAAAAAATTTCAGTAAAAAATCTAAAAATATGCCCCCCCCAGTATAATTTGGTTTTTTATTCGTTTTTTTTGATTTTTTCTATGAAAATCTCAGAAAACAAGCAAAAAATTTTGCTTGTCGCAAATTCGACTTGGAATATTCATAATTTTCGTCGAAATATTTTGAATATATTAATTGGTGCAGGCTACGATGTTGTAGTCGTTACGCCAGTAGATTCGTATTTGTCATATTTGAAAGATTTTCCAACCATCAAACACATTCCACTTAAAAATTTGGCGCGAAAAAGCACCAATCCCATAAACGATTTGCGCTTATTCTTTGAATTAAATAAAATTTTAAAAAAAGAAAATCCAAATTTAATTTTAAATTATACCATCAAGCCAAATATTTGGGGCGGATTGGCGGCAAATAAAAATAATATTCCGTATATTTGTGTCGTAACGGGACTTGGTTATGCTTTCTTACACAATGGTTTTGTCAATTTTTTTAGTAAAATTTTATATCGTTTTTCTTTCAAAAATGCTCAAAAGGTAATTTTTGAAAACATTGATGATAGAGTTTTATTTAATGAATTGCGGATTGTTGACCTTTCCAAAAGCATTTCAGTCAAAGGTTGTGGCATTGATATTCGACATTTCAGACCCAAAGAAAAGCATGAAAAACAAGAAGAAAGCGTTATAACATTCACTTTCATAGGTCGTTTCTTGTATGACAAAGGCATCAAAGAATTTGTAGATGCGGCAAAAATCCTACGCGCACAAGGCGAAAATGCCAATTTTTGGTTGGTTGGCGAAATTGACCACGAAAACCCGTCTGCCCTCAGCGAAGACGAGTTACAAAGTTGGATAGAACAAAAAATCATCACCTATCACGGACTTGCTTCTGACGTGCGACCGTTCATTCGCAACTCCGATTGCATCGTTTTGCCGTCCTATCGAGAGGCGATTCCGCGTGTAATTCAAGAGGGAATGGCGATGCAACGTTGTGTTATAACCACTGATGTGTCGGGTTGCCGTGAGGCGGTGGACGACGGAATCACGGGATTTCTCACGCCCGTAAAAGACGCAGCAGGTTTGGCAAAATCTATGAAAAAAATTATAGATATGACAGCTTTGCAACGCCGAGAAATGGCGCAACACGCTCGAAAAAAAGTAGAAACTGAATTTGATGAAAGAATTATTGCAAAGCAATTCTTAAATTTTGTGAACGAAATTTTGAAAAATTAGTTTTGAAGAAATTAAATTTCCTTGTCATTGCCTACTATTTTCCGCCCATTCAATCTATTGGCGTAGTTCGGACGTGGAATTTGACACAAGAATTGGCAAAAAAAACGGATTTAGTTGGCACAATTGATGTCTTGACGACTCGAAATGCCGACATCTTTCCACAAGAATCTCGTGGAGATGCCCCCCCCAGTATGCGCATCCAAAAAATGCCTACTTTCGATTACAGAACTGCTTTGAGTTGGAAAAGTTGGATTTTTTCAAGCAATCAAACGAAATTTCACGCAAACGAGTCAGAAAAAGAAAGCTTTTTGGCTCGTTTTTTCGTCCGATTCGTCCGAACATTTCCCTTCAATTTGCTCATTGGCGAAGGCGGTTTTTTGTTTATTATATCTGCTTTTTTTAAATCCTTAAAACTCATAAAACAAAATAATATTCGGATTATATATTCTTCTTATCCAACGTATAGCGACCATTTTGTAGCATTTTTATTAAAAAAATATTTCAAATCAAAAATCATTTGGGTAGCAGATTTTCGAGACCCACACCTCGATCCACTCTATCGAATGTATTATTTTGAGCGCGTACAAATTTGGTGCAATCGAAAAATAATTAGCCGTGCAGACATCGTCACCACCGTTTCAGATGGCATTGCTGAACAGCTAAAACCTTTTAAATCAAGCATTTACACAATAAAAAGCGGCATTTCAAATCTTAAATTCAATAATTTACCCGAAAATGCCTACCCCCCAGTATCCGACGAAAAAAAACATTTTTTCATCACTTATACAGGTTCGATGTTCGGCAACGAACGAAATCCAAGTCTTTTGTTACAGGCTGTTAAGACGTTATTAGAAGAACGAAAAATATTATCAGATGAAATAAAAATTGTGTATGCAGGAAAAGACGAAAATATTTGGAAAAAGTATTTGACAGAATATAATTTGGAAAATATTTTTATCAATCATGGTATGTTGAGTAGCGATGAAGCAAAACAAATTCAAGATAAAAGTCATCTCAATTTGCTGTTGAGTTCCGTCACACCCGAAATAAAAGGTATTCTGACGGGCAAATTTTATGAATATCTTGCTACGCGCAAGCCAATTATTGTTCTGTTGAACGCTGTCGGTCACGCACGCGACCCTGAATTTGAAAACATCATTGCCGATACTGGGGGGGGATTGGTTGCCTATTCAGATAGTGAAAAAAGTGTAATTGAATTAAAAGAATTTATACTGCATTACCATCAAATTTGGAAACAAACGGGTGACGTTCCTAAAATTATTCCAATTGAGAAGCTACATCAATTTACATGGGAACATCAAACCAATCTTTTTTTAAACCTCATTGAAAATCATTCTAAAGATATAAAAAACTGATTTTCAACTAATTATACATATTTTTTTGAAAAAAATAAAACTTATTTCAGTCGTTGGAGCGCGTCCACAATTTATCAAATTGGCTCCGCTCGCACATGAGATAGCGGCGCATCATGCAGACATCGAACACATCATCGTCCACACGGGACAACATTATGATTACGCGATGTCGCAACACTTTTTTGATGAGCTGAAAATTCCATCTCCCAAATATAATTTGGAGGTGGGTTCTGCTCGTCACGTCGTTCAAATGGCGAATATTATGACACGACTTGATGCTATTTTGGAAGCCGAAAAACCAAACCTTGTTTTGGTGTTTGGTGACACGAATTCTACCGCCGCCGCCGCTATCACAACAGCAAAAAACCATATACCTTTGGCGCATGTGGAGGCAGGTTTGCGAGAATTTAACAAAACAATTCCAGAAGAAATCAATAAATTATTGACTGATTCCGTTTGCGATTTGTATTTTCCACCCACAGAAACAGGCGTTTGGAATCTGCGTGCCGCAGGCATTACAAAAAACATATTTAAAACGGGTGATATTGGTTTTGATTTGATTTTCAATAATTTAGATAAAATAAATTCAATTTCAAGTGAAATTTTATCAAGATATGAAATAAAAAAAGATAACTATTTTTTCGTTACCAGCCATCGCGCAAGCAATGCTGCACAGCCCGAACAATTGAAAGAAATTTTGCAAGCATTGAAGCAATTACAAACAGTCGTCATTTTTCCTGCGCACCCACGCACGCGAGAAATTGTGACACAAAATGGCTTTGATGAAATTATTGAAAAATCAAATATCAAATTCATCGAACCCATCGGTTTTTTTGAAACACAGGCTTTGATTCGCAACTCAAAAATGGTGTTGACCGACTCGGGCGGCGTGACAAAAGAAGCCTATTTTCACCACCGACCTTGCGTTATTTTGCAAGAACAAATCGAATGGCTCGAAATTGTAGATGAAGGTTGGGCAAAACTTTGCGCGCCCAAAGCCGAAAAAATTGTCGAAATTGCGCAGAATTTTGAAATGCCCACTCAACATCGCGCACAATTAGGCGACGGAACGGCAGCTCAAAAAATCATTTCCGCAATTCGACTTTTTTTAATTGACAAAAAATTAGATTTATAAATGTTTGAAAATAAGAGAGTTGTCGTACTTGCGCCGCACACCGACGACGGAGAATTGGGTTGTGGAGCCACCATCGCCAAAGCATTGGACGAAGGCGCAGTGGTTTTTTATATCGCTTTTTCGACAGCCGAAGAAAGTGTGCCACTCGAATTTCCAAGAAATCAACTGGAAACCGAAGTGCGCGCTGCAACCCATATTTTAGGCATTCCGTCAGAAAATTTAATCGTTTTTAAATACCCTGTTAGAAAATTAAATTTTGCGCGACAAGAAATATTAGAATCTTTAATTCGGCTTCGAGCAGAGTTGAAGCCCGATTTCGTTTTTCTTCCTTCCAGTCGAGACATTCACCAAGACCATGAAACGATTGCAAAAGAAGGAATTAGGGCGTTTAAAAATTCAACAATTTTAGGATATGAATTGATTTGGAATAACTTATCCTTTGCGACAGATTGTTTTATCGAAATTTCTCAAAGTCAACTCGACCGAAAAATAGCTGCTTTGCAGGCATACGAAACACAATTTGGAAGACCTTATATGAATCCAGATTTTATTCGCTCACTTGCCGTCGTTCGCGGTACACAAATTGGCATGACCTTTGCCGAAACGTTTGAAGTCGTGCGATGGATTATTCGATAATTTAAATATAATAATTTAAAATATGACAGGAGCCATTCACCAACCAAATTTTTTTGCGTGGTTGGGCTATTTTCATAAGATTTGTTTGGTCGAAAATTTTATTTTTTTTGACAATGTGCCGATTTCTAATGGAAAAACTTGGACTTCGCGCTGCCAAATCTGTACACATGCAGGCGAGGCGCAATGGCTCCGCGTTCCCATTCGACGCGGTGAACAATTGCCCATTTCACAAGTGGAGATGGTTGATTTTCAAAATTTTTCTAAAAAAATGTTACGGACTTTGCAAGTAAATTATCGAAAAAGTGCGCATTTTGATGAAGTTTTTGAGGTATTGGAATTTGTTTTGTCTCAAAATTTTATTTTGTTGGCAGATTTAAATATTTTTTTTATCGAAACAATTATCCAAAAATTAGGTTTTGAAGATATAAAATTTCATCGCGCTTCTCAAAAAATGGGCTTTCAACGAGAAGCAAAAACAGATTTGATTGTCGAAACTTGCCAAGCATTTAACATCAACAATTACGTCGCTGGAAAAGGCGGAAGTCTGACATTTTTAGAAATAGAAAAATTTGAAGCCCAAAAAATTCAATTAGAATTTCAAAATTTTGTCCCCCCCCAGTATAAAATCAATTTTTCGCCAAATTTTAGAGAAAAAAATGAGCATCAAAACGATAAATATTTGGAATTTAATTTTTCAATTATTCATGTTTTGATGAATTTGGGGTTTCAAGAAACCCGTCAACTTTTGCTAAAAAGCTAACACTTGAATCTTTAATCAACCAACGACAAAGCAACACATAAAAAAAGCCTTCCACTAAAAAACGAACGAGTAAAATATTCTTAAAATTTAAGTTGTTGATTATCAAAATATAAAACAACAATAAAATAAATATTTGTAATCCTATTTCTCTCCAAAACTGTGCCGCCTGTTTTTCTGTAATCAACGTCAAATTCCCTAAACCTGTATAAACAAACAAAACGCCCATTTTCAAGGTCATCAAACTTGCGATGGCTCCTGCCCCACTCCACTTTTGTCCAAACACAAATCCAAATAAAATTTCGCCTAAAAATAACATCGGAATTGCCCAACACATCGTCAAGCCCACGCTTGTGCGCGTAAAGTTTTTCAAAGTTGTCAAAAATGCCCCCCCCCCAGTATATTTGCCTATTTTAAAATTTTCAACACTATTTCTGAAAAAATATTCGCCCATCGGCGCGCCCAAAACGGTGGCAGGAATCCGTAAAATGCGGTCAGCAAACGCAAAATCTGCTAATACTTTGTATCCAAAATATTTTTCTATCAAAAAAATATTTACATTTTCTAACAAACTCAATACAACGCCCGTTGAAATGCCGAAAATTGCAAAATCCCGATTTTCTATCGCAACGTTTTTCATTTCGTTGAAAGAAATTCGCATCACATTTTTAAAATTCAATAAAAAGAAAATTTTGTTTGAGTAAAAAATAAACATAAAAAATTGAGCGACACATAAGGAAACAATCATGCCCTCAACGAAACCAAAATAACCCAACCAACAGCCTAACAACATATTTACAACGGCACGAAGTCCACGTCCTTTCGACAGTAATTCAAAATTTTTATTTCTATTTAAGACGTTTTCTAACACAATATTTGCAGCCACCAAGAAGCAATACGCACCAATCCAAATAAAAATTGGAATTTTAAGAATAGATGTTGTCAAAAAAGGATTCCACCAATTTCCAAAAAAATATAAAAAAATCGTAAATACAAACGAAACTAAACCCGTAAGTGACATAGAAAGTGCAAAAATTTGTTGCGCTTTCTGGTCTGTTTCGGCAGTCACAATTGCCATCGCATAGCGACCATGCGCATTGAACGCAATGACCGACGAAACGGTCGTAAAAATAGCAAAATGCGCGAACGAAACGCCATCGTAGAGCCGCGCAAAAACAAGCCAAACCAACACACCCAACAACTGAACGATGGCACTCGCCCCCAGCAAATGTTGCAAACCAAAACGCCAATTTTGAACCAACCAGTTGTTCGTAAAAAGCGATTTTATGATATTTTTAATATTTTTTTCGATGAAAGAAAATTTTATTTGAGTAAAATAATTCGCAATACTTTTGAAATAATCCACAAAAATATTTAAATCAAACGTTAACTTTATCAAAAATGGAATTAAACATTAAAAAAAATTTTAGCTTTGCACACTTTTGTTACTAATCAATATTTTTTAAAAGAAAAAAAACAGAAATCTAAAAGAAAAGATGGAAAGATTTACGGGTTTGTTGGGCATTGCCCTCATTTTGGGCATTGCTTACGCGCTGTCAAACAATCGAAAAGCGATTAATTATCGCACGGTCGGCATGGGTTTGTTGCTCCAATTTGTGTTGGCACTCTATATTTTGGTGATGCCTGATATAGAATTTACACGATTTACGTTTTATTCAAAAGAAATTTGGTTGGGCATTCCTGGCGGCAAATCTTTATTTGGCTGGATAGGCGGTGGCGTTACTAAATTAATTGATTTTTCGCAAATAGGCGCGGAATTTGTTTTCGGAAATTTGGTCAATGTTCCCGCTATGAGCAAGGCTTTTGGCGGTGCAGGCGGTTTCATTTTCTTTTTCAAAATCATTCCGACCATTCTTTTTGTTGCCGTTTTGGTGAATATTGGCTATCATTTGGGGATTATTCAACGGGTGGTTCGATTTTTGGCGCGTGGACTTTTCCGCCTCATGCGCGTGAGCGGCGCGGAATCGTTGTCGAACATCGCAAGTGCGTTTGTGGGACAAGTCGAGGCGCAAATTATGGTGCAACCGTACCTCAAAAATATGACGAAAAGTGAACTCATGGCTTCCATGTCGGGTAGTTTTGCTTGTATTTCGGGCGGCGTGATGGCGGCTTACATCGGAATGGGCGTACCTCCGCAATATTTGTTGGCGGCGAGCATCATGGCGGCACCGGGCGCGTTGGCGATTTCTAAAATCATTTTTCCAGAAACGGAAACGCCTGAAACATCGGGAAAAGTAGAAATTAACACCGTAAAAGCGCATTCAAATTTGATTGACGCGATTTCCGCAGGTTGTAGCGAAGGCTTGCGAATTGGCTTGAACGTAGCCGCCATGTTGATTGGTTTCTTGGCGTTGATTGCGCTCATCAACTACTGTTTGAGTGGAATTGGTGGCTGGTTTGGTTTCCCAACCTTCAATTTGGATATGATTTTGGGAACCATTTTCTCTGGATTTGCTTGGTGTATGGGCGTTCCTGCTGACGAAATCTATCAAGCAGGCGCGTTTATGGGACAAAAATTGGTGGCAAATGAGTTTGTTGCTTATAACAATTTGTCAGCATATTTGCCGTCGCTCGACCCAACCGTTGTGAAAAATGTTGCTTTGATTAATGGACATCCGATGAGTGCAAAAACGATTGCAATTGTCAGTTTTGCGCTTTGTGGGTTTGCAAATTTCGGTTCAATGGGCATTCAAGTGGGCGGAATTGGCGCGTTGGAACCTTCGCGACGCAAAGATTTGACCCAATTGGTACTCCGCGCTTTGATTGCAGGCACGTTGGCTTCTTATTTGTCCGCAACGTTGGCTGGCATTTTTATTAAATAAAATTTTATTTTAAAAAAATAATATTGACCTAAAAAAGGCGTTCACTTTTCAGTGAATGCCTTTTTTTTAAAATATATTTCTGAAAAATGATACCCCCCAGTATCCAACGGCATTTTTTAGCTAAAAATATTGGTTGATACTGGGGGGTAGTCAAAAATTCATTTTTTCTTATAAATTTTCTATCCAAGATTTATAATATTTTCCATCGTCAATTTTCAAAGCGGCTTCGGTGATTTGAAGCGGGCGGAACGTGTCAATCATGACGGCTAATTCTTCGGTATAAGTTTTTCCGATACTGCGTTCATACGCGCCGGGCGCGGGACCATGCGGAATGCCGCTCGGATGCAAGGTAATATGACCGCGTTCGATGTTGTTTCGGCTCATAAAATCGCCGTCCACGTAGTAAATCATTTCGTCCGAATCAATATTAGAGTGATTGTAAGGCGCAGGAATTGCCTTTGGGTGATAGTCATATAAACGTGGGCAAAAAGAGCAAATCACGAAAGCCGACGTTTCAAAAGTTTGATGCACAGGCGGCGGCTGATGCACGCGACCCGTAATCGGCTCGAAATTATGAATCGAAAAACCGTAGGGAAAATTGTAGCCGTCCCAACCCACCACATCAAACGGATGCGTTGGATAGGACAACGTATGAATGGTTTGTTGCTTCTTGATTTTCATGATGAAGTCACCTTTTTCGTCATGTGTTTCAAGATTTTGAGGCAATTTATAATCGCGTTCGCAATACGGTGACTGTTCTAACAATTGTCCGAACCAATTTCGATAGCGTTTGGGCGTATAAATCGGGTGAAAAGATTCCGCATACAACAACCGATTGGCGGTCGAATGGAAACTGATTTGATAAATCATGCCGCGTGGAATGATTAAATAATCGCCCGCTTCAAATTCGATATTTCCCAACATCGTGCGCAATACGCCCGTGCCTTCGTGAACGAATAACATTTCGTCGGCATCAACATTTTTATAAAAATATTTTGTCAACGACTCGGTTGGAGCCGCCAAACCAATATGAACATCGGCATTGACGAGCAACGGCACGCGACTTTCTAAAAAATCGGCTTGCGGCGCAACTTGAAAACCTTGCAACAAATGGGCTTTGATGTTTTTTTCGACCGCAATTTTAGGCGCAACATCAACAGAACTCAATATTTCGCGTACCATCGTGGGGCGATAGACGTGGTACATGAGCGACGACATGCCATCAAAACCGATGGTTCCAAAAAGTTGTTCGTAATACAACCCGCCTTGTGGTTTTTCAAATTGTGTATGTCTTTTTTGAGGAATTTTTCCCAACCGATGATAAACAGGCATTTTAATTTAGTTTTATTTTTTTAAAAATCTTTTAAATTTTCTTTCAAAAAATGATGCGCAAAATTACATCGTTTAAAGATAAAAAAGGTATTTCTCTTCAAAATAAAATAAAAAAGGCGACCCCCCAGTATCCAGACGATTTTTTGATAAAAAAAAGGCATAAAATTGCGTTTCTTCATAAAAACGGCTACCTTTGCGCCCCGTAAATAAAAAAGGAAATCTATGACGAAATACATTTTTGTTACGGG
>JBJOPA010000165.1:0-2884 GCA_046051005.1 Bacteroidota bacterium | reverse complement strand
ATCCTAAAAAAAAAATAATCAACAAACCTATTATTTTGCTTTTTTTCATATTCTGAATGATTTAATTAAATATGTCCCATCATTTAAACACAAGTTCACAAAAGACAAAGTTGAAATCTTGTTTAACTAATTTAGACCACAAAAATAACACTTTTCGTCTAAAAAAAGATACCCCCCAGTATATCCGCCCTGTTTGGGGCAAATATACTGGGGGGTATCTTTTGTTCAACGCATCAGCACAATTTTTCCTACTTTTTGATGATTTTTAGATTGAATCTTATAAAAATATAATCCATTGGAAAGCGATGAAAGCGAAATTGGGAAAACAGTTGTCCCAACAGGCGCATCAGCTCGGGTAATTACTTTTCCAGAAATATCGAAAATAGTCAGTTGTGAAAGCTGATTCGTAGGCGATGCCCATTCAAAATAGAGGTCGCCACTCGTCGGATTCGGATAGACTTTGGTCAAAATTGGCGGTATTTCGGGGTCGTCGGTCGGCAAAATGCGCGTTAGGCAGGCGGAAGGCAAACTTCCGTAAACAGTTTTTTGCTCATCGAACGGCATTGCGGGTTCGATGGAGTGATGACTCAAAAGATAACCCGCACTATCTAATTTAATCGTCGTAATGTAGGCGAGTCCATTCCCTCCCCAACGGATTGGTCCATAATTGTAGATGTTCAAGCTATCAGGACGAATGTAAACAATACTGTCATATTTAGATGGTTGATAAATAATTTTGGACAATCGCCCCAATCCATTGTATTCAAAACGTTGTGTATCACGACCTGCAATCCCGTTTCTGATATACGTTTTTTGGATTTGGGTTATTTTATTGCCGCTATACAGATAATCCCAAATTGTTGTGTCGGCAGCAGTTTCTTGGCGAACTAACCGACCATTTTGATACCCCCAACGCATTTCCTCTTGAAAAACGAGCCTACCATCGAGATAGCGTGTTTGGTTACGACGAGTAAACGCGCCATTTTCATAACTAAATTCAAATACGTTTCTTGTTCTGAAAATCCGCGCAACGGTATCATAGAACGTCAACACTGTATGCGTTTTCATTCGCCCAATGCTATCGTACAAAAAACTATCGCGTTGAAACAACGCCACACGATTGGAATAGCGTAACGTATCGCGCAACCCTGTCAGTTGTAAGGCGTAATGGGAAATTTCATACGGTTGCCGAGCCGTATCGTTCGCATACAAGCTATATTTTCGGTCGCAACAGTAAGGGCGCAAAATCCAATCACTACCCATTTTAATCCACTGACTCACCATTGTATCTATTTGTTGAGAAATGCGGCGGCGTGAATCCCGCACCAAATTAGAAACCATATAGGTTGAAGTATTGGAACCATTGTTATTATACCTGTTAAAACTGTTTGGCAAACAACTTGTGTCCTCATAACCGATTCCAAGAGACTTCGCCCAATTAGTCATTCCGCGCTGCCTTGATTCAAAATTCCAATATCCCCAATTTGGATAGATTTTGTACGGAAGCACCGTTTCTGGTTGCGGTATTTGTGGAATATGTACAGGTAAATAGCCGCCAGCGTAATACTCAAGCGGGTTATTCAAGTGGCTTTGCGCACGCGACTCAACAGAAAATAACGCAAACAGCAACAGGGTAAAAATAAAATTTTTCATTATCATTTTTTTTTGAGTGAAGAAAAAACAGGTTCAAATAATTGATTGAATAGCATTTAGACATGCAAATATACAAATATTTTATAAAATTACATTTTCCCCCCAAAAAAAAGATACCCCCCAGTATGTTTGCCCTTTTGAAGGGTTTATACTGGGGGGGGCAGTTTGATAACAAAAAACCTCCCTCGCGGGTGGCGCGGGAGGGGGAAGGAAATTATTCAATTCTTTTTAACTCGGTTTGGATTGGGAATTACCCAGCCACATTCTGCAAATTCGTTGGTAAATTTCCCATTCCAAAATTCAAAATAGAATGTACCACATGTTTCCTTTGCCGATGGATATTTTAATTCCATCGGCAGTTGAATAGGTAGGCGAATCGAAAATACATCTACAATATTAGGGCGATAGCTGAATGTATAAGAATACTCATATTCATATTGCAGCACAGGATACTCAATCTTTTTAAATCTACTCCAAAGTATTGTATCTTTTGATTGTTGAAGAAAGACTTTAAATGAATCTAATATCTTTTGCGCACTATCAACATGTAATACAAGCGGTACTGTACGCCTTAAAGTAGATTTATTCAATAAAACAAACTCTTTACTTGTGATAAGATGCGTAATATCAACGACACTATCATCACCTAAACGTGTGTCCACATACACCCTTGAAGAGCAGTATTGCCAAATTGTATATCCTAAAAAAAAAATAATCAACAAACCTATTATTTTGCTTTTTTTCATATTCTGAATGATTTAATTAAATATGTCCCATCATTTAAACACGAGTTCACAAAAGACAAAGTTGAAATCTTGTTTAACTAATTAAGACCGCAAAAATAGCACTTTTTCCGAATAAAACGATACCCCCCAGTATGTTTGCCCTTTTGAAGGGTTTATACTGGGGGGGGCAGTTTGATAACAAAAAACCTCCCTCGCGGGTGGCGCGGGAGGGGGAAGGAAATAAATGCCTTATAAAAAAACAAATCCATAATTAAATAAGTTAGAGACCAAAACCTATCATTCAATAGGTTCGATTGATTTTATTTCTTTTATGCGATACACAATACAATTCACCTCTTCTGTTATTTGTCGCCTATGTTTACAGCCATTACCCAAATACGGTATTATTACATCAGCAGTCTCTATTCTATCAATTGTAAAAGTCACTTTATACTTTTCGTAGTATAAATAGCCATTAAATTTTTGATTAATCTTACTCCGCTTGT
>JBJOPA010000164.1:0-5077 GCA_046051005.1 Bacteroidota bacterium | reverse complement strand
TATTCTTCTTTTTTGTATTTTTGCAGTCAGATTTTGTGGATAGAAAAATATCACGTTTTTTTTATACGAAATTAAGCTACGAAACACTTGAAGTTGAACATACTCTTTTATCTTACTCTTACTAATTTTTACGTTTGTTTTTTGAAATCTTATCCCTTCAAAGAACAATTCCAAGACAGTTTTTGAAGCATTAAATTAAATATTCTTACAAGGTTTAAAACAATTTTATTACAGTAAAAAATTTACAAATTCGCTGTGAAAAAATCATACACTATTCGCATGAAGCGTAGCCTCTTTACGATGGCAACTGCGCTGGTCGTGGCGTTGTGCAGTGTGTCGGAAGGCATTGCTCAGGACATTCATTATACCAATTTTGGTTACTCGCCACTCAATATCAACCCCGCTTTGACGGGTGTTTTTACGGGAGACGGACGTTTTACGGGCAACTATCGAAGCCAGTGGAACAACGTGCCAGTAGGTTACAACACCTTTTCGGGGTCTTATGACACCAAGTTTGGCAATGCCTTGCGACATTCGCCGTTCCGATTGGGTACGTTTTTCAGTTACGACCAAGCGGGCGATTCCAAGCTCAACAACTTGGCGTTGTACCTCACGGGAGCCTACGTGTTGCCGTTTATGAAGACCAATTATTTGTCGCTCGGTGCGTCAGTTGGGGGTCATCAACGTCGTTTTTTGACGCGGGATTTGCGCTATGGCGAACAGTATCGCAGCAAAACGTTCAATCCGAACAACCCCATCACCGACCCGACGCAAACGGTTTTTGACCAATCCATCAACTATGCTGATGTCAGCGTAGGCGCAAATGTTCGCCATGAAAAAGGTCGTCGCCAACTCGATTTTGGCGTAGGCGTTTTCCACCTCAATCGTCCTGTGAAAAGCCACAACAACATCGTGGCAGTGAAGTTGGAACCGCGTGTTTCGGCTTATGTTGCAGGTTCGGTTCCGATGGGCAGACATTTTGATTTTATGGGAGACTTGATGGCTCAATATCAAGGACCCCACGAAGAATGGGTTGTGGGCGCAGGTGTGCGCATGTATTTGGTGCAAAAAGCAACCAAACTTTTCGCACTCGAAGGCGGTGCGACGTTGCGAAACGGAGACGCATGGGTTCCGCGCATCGGCGTTGTTTACAACCAATGGCGTGTTGGATTGAATTATGACATCAACTTTTCAAATTTCCGTCCTGCTTCGATTTACAACGGCGGACCTGAATTGAATGTGATTTACATTTTCTCGAAAGTTCCACCCGCGCATTTTTGTCCGCTTTGTCCTGTTTATTTGTAAAAAACACCAAAAAAGGCTACCCCCCAGTATTCGAGCCGTTTTTGCGTCATTTTTTCAAATAAAAAGAGATAAAAAGAAAAATATTTTCAAAAAACAATCACAGTTTTCTGATAAAAAGAATCTTATAATATTTTAGCAAACTTGAACAACATTTCAGATGGTTTGGCTAAACTTCGGCTTAACTATTTTTAAAAAAAGGTTTTATCGTTTATGAGAACTATACCACAATTTTTAGCTGCTGCCGCTTTGTCGTTGGCATGTGTCGCGTCGTTGGGTGCGCAAAATACGAACGTGGTTCACGGGCAAGTCATCTCGCAAAGTGCTTACATTGACAAAGCACACGAAGCGGAAGCTGCGCAGAACTACAACGTTGCATTGGCTTACTATCAAGCCGTTTTGAAAGACGACCCGACGCGCACCGATTTGTTATATTCAGCGGGAGAAGCAGCGCGTTTGGCGCGTGTTTATCCAGTTGCGTACAAATTTTTTGCAAGAATGGCGGATAAAGATTTGCAAAAAACGTTTCCAGATTTGAATTATAAATTCGGTTTGGTGAAAAAAAGTTTGGGAAAATACGAGGAAGCAGCGCAATTGTTTAATCAATACGCAAGCGACCAACCCAAAGGGCAGTTTGTTGCCGTCGCCAAAAGACAGGTTGAAGAATGCACGTGGGCAAAAGAAATGGTCGAAAAACCATTGAAAGTAGAGGTCGAACACCTCGACACGCGAGTCAATACGATTTATGCTGACCTCGCGCCCGTGCAAGTTGGAAATATGCTGTATTATACGTCTGCATTTTTCAAAACGCCTGACAGCGACCCTATCACGCACATCTATTCGTCGGATTTGCGTAGCGAAGGCAAACCGATTGCAGAAAACATTGATTCGGCAAATGTCCATACGGCACATTATGCCACCAATGTAGAAAATACACGCATGTTTTTTAATATGTGTAAGCTCAACGAAAAAGGTGAATTTACGTGCGATATTTGGTATCGTAAAAAAGCGACGAACAACAGTTGGTCAAGCCCAATTCGTTTGCCAAAAGAGGTGAACGCCGAAGGTTTTACAGCAACCCAACCTGCGGTCGGTCGAAATACTGGGGGGGGCGATGTGCTTTATTTTTCGAGCAATCGAACAGGCGGCAAAGGTGGTTTGGACATTTGGGCGGTTGATATTTCCGATGCAGGCGATTTCAAAAACGTTCGCAACTTGAAAGAAATCAATACGTCAGAAGATGAAATTACGCCGTTTTTCTACAATGCTTCGCAAACGTTGTATTTTAGCTCGAATGGTCAACAGTCTTTGGGTGGTTTTGATATTTTTAAAACCGTTTTGGGCAAAGGTTTGAAACCACAAAATTTGGGTTCGCCCATCAACAGTAGTTTCGACGACATTTATTATTCGTTCAATCAAAGCAATGGACGGGCGTTTTTTACGTCCAATCGTCCGGGCGGCATGTGCGGCAGCGAGGAAAAAGATTGCGTTTGTAACGACATTTATTCCTACGATTTGAAAATTGATGTCTTGGCAAAAGACTTTTTTAGAGGAACCTCAACAGAGTTTAAAAACAATGCCATCATTAAATTGATTGACGTTGAAACAGACGAAGTCGTAGGCGAAAAACAAACGGGCAATGGCAACTCGGCATTGTTCACGTCATTGGCATTGGAACGGGATTATCGTTTAATTACGTATAAAGATAAATATACAGGTGATACTGTAAACTTCACCACACGCGGCATTTTGGAACCAACGATAATCGAAAAATCGTTGTATTTATTGCCACAAATGAAGTTAAACGTCTTGGTGGTGGACGAATTTACTGGAAAACCACTCAACGGCGCAAATTTGACGCTTCGTACTGGGGGGGGGGCAATTTTGGCTTCTCAAACCTTGAAAGGCTCCACGTTTAGCTATTCGCCATTGACGTTTACGACAAAATATTTTATTTCAGGAACCAAAACGACTTACAACACCGATTCTTCGTCGGTGATGACGGAAGGCGTAACTTCTTCTAAATTTGAATATTTTGACACGTTGCGTTTGCGTGCATTTTCGGGTTTGCCTGTTGTGTTGTATTACGACAACGACCACCCAAATCCGCGTAGCAAATCAGCCGTCACGACGTATGCGTATGGTGAAACATTTTTTGCCTACATGAATAAGCAACCCGAATTTATGGCGGCTTATTACCGAACCAACAGAGACGTAAGCGGCGAAGGCGCGAATGAAATTTCGCAGTTTTTCATCAATGACGTGCAAAAAGGATACGACAAATTGATGGAGTTTTCTGCTTTGTTGACCAATTATTTGGGAGAAGGAAATTACCTCGAAATCGTTTTGGAAGGTTACGCCAGTCCATTAGCGGCAACCGATTACAACCGCAATTTGACGGGTCGTCGGGTGTCTTGTGTGGCAAATCATTTATATACGTATGGCGGCGGTGTGTTGCAACAATATCTTCGCGACGGTCGCCTCCGCGTGCGCGTAGAACCTTACGGCGAAACACAAGCGCAAGCAGGCATCAGTGACGATGGAAATAATAGAAAATTATCAGTTTATAGCATTGCCGCATCACGCGAACGTCGTGCGATGATTAAAGAAATCAACCGAATGGCAACCAGCAACGCGGACATGTCGGGCGGTGTTTACATTGATTTCAAAAATTTTGAAAAAGGTGGATACGCTTCTTTGGAAAAAGCCACAGGCACAGTCGCACAAGGCGGCGATATGTTGACGGGCTATGTAACTGGCGAAGAAAATAGCGGCGCAGCTTCGGCTTCAAAAAAATCTAGAAAAGGCAAAAAAGGACGCAAAGCGCAAGCCGATGATGCCAATTTGGGTGTAAAATATGAAGGCAGCAATGCTTCTTCGTCAACTTCTTTGTCAAGTGCCTCTTTGTCTGGTGCTTCTTTGGCTTCGAGTGCAACTTACAAAGGAAAAGCAACTTGGCAGGTCGTGGCGGTGGATTCTTACACGGGTACGATTTTGGGCGATGCTGATGTAAACATGGCAGACCAAACGGGTTATTCGGCGCAAGCAAAAGCACGTCGCAAAGGCAATGGCTACGAAATTTCGGTTAGAAATGGCGGCGATTATCGGGCAGATGTGTCGGCTGCGGGCTATTCAAAAGGTTTTGCAACGCGGTCGGCTTATTACTCGGAAGGTGAATCTGTGCGTTATGTAGATACGGTCTATCTTACGCCGTTTAGTGGATTGCCTTTGCCGTTGTATTTTGACAATGACTATCCAAATCCGCGCTCAAATGCGACGACAACAAGTTCAAGTTATTCGTCAAGTTATAGCGAATTGTACGGTCAACGCAAGGAATTTGCAAGACAATATGCCAAACTTTCGGGTTCTTCGGACGCGATGACGACGTTTTTTGAAAGCGAAGTCAAAGCGAATTATGAACATTTGTCGGGCTACGCAGAGGTAATTAAAAATTATTTGAAAGCGGGCAATCAAATCGAAGTGGTGTTGGAAGGTTATGCAAGTTCTTTGGCAGAATCGGATTACAACCGCAATTTGACCAGTCGCCGCGTGGCTTCGGTGGTTAATTATTTCAAAAGCCATAGCAATTTGTCGAAATATATTAACAACGGTCAACTCAAATTGACCATCGAACCGTTTGGCGAAACATCGTCTTCGGCAAGTGACAATGCGAAAGATGCAAGTTCTATTTTCAGCCTCGAAGCATCGCACGACCGTAGAGTTGTTATCAAAGATATTCGCATTTTAAATAATGCTTTGTTCGGAAAACAATAAG
>JBJOPA010000163.1:0-3344 GCA_046051005.1 Bacteroidota bacterium | reverse complement strand
TAATTGCAGGATTGGACGTTTTTTGAATTTTTTGAAGCTGTAATTAGCCATTTGCTTTGGCGTGGTCTGCCAAAAATTGTTGCAAACCAATGTCCGTCAAAGGGTGTTTCAACAAGCCCATGATGGCGGAAAGTGGAGCCGTAATCACGTCTGCGCCTGCTTTGGCGGCATCAACGATGTGCAACGGCGAACGGATAGAAGCCGCTAAAATGAGCGTTTCGTAGCCTTGTAAACCATAAATTTCTGCAATTTCTTTTATCAAACCGATGCCGTTCCAAGAAATATCGTCCAAACGACCGACAAACGGCGACAAATAAGTCGCGCCCGCTTTGGCTGCCAAAATCGCTTGACCCGCCGAAAAAACCAACGTACAATTGGTCGCAATATCATGCTCCGTGAACCATGAAATGGCTTTGATGCCGTCTTTGGTCATCGGCACTTTCACGACAATATTGTCGGCGAGGTCGGCAAAACGCTTGCCTTCCTCTATCATTCCCTTGAAATCGGTGGCAATCACTTCGGCAGAAACAGGCAATTCGTCGCCCACCAATTTGGCGATTTTGACGTAGTGTTTCATGATATTTGCCGCGCCTGTGATGCCTTCTTTTGCCATCAACGACGGGTTGGTGGTTACGCCGTCCAAGATTCCAAAATCTTTTGCCTCTTTGATTTGCTCAATATTGGCAGTGTCAATAAAAAATTGCATAATAAAAATTGATTTTCGTTGTATAAAAAAAAGGTAATTGGCAATCGTAATCAAAAAATTACCTATTGACAATTACCTTGCTTTATTAAACCCTTTTGTTAATTTAAAAAAAAATGCGCCAAACACACCGCTCAACAATTTTATCCTTGCTGTATTTCTACCCTGGGGAGGTTCAAAAGGAGCTGGTCGTCCAGCGCGCTGCAAAGATAGCAGCATTCTCACGACTTTTCCAAATCTTTTTCATTTTTTTTATCAAAATTTTACAATCTTTTGATGAAAAAAGATGCCCCCCAGTATCCGACCGTATTTTTATCAACTTTTTAGGCATTTTCACGTTTATGATTTTGTAATTTTAAATTCATAAAAATATTTCTATCATGAAAAAATGTTTTCTTTTTCTGTTCACGTTGTGGAGTTCGTTTGCGGCGGCGCAAATGACTTGTTGCGGCGTAGAATCTATGGCGGATTATCAGTTGTTGGGAAAATCCCTCGATTTTGCCAGTGCGCACGCCGAGCCGTTGCCCTTTGAATTTGTATCCGACATCGGTAAAATGGTTACTTTTGATACGCCAGACGGTAAAAAAGCAAGTGGATTTGTGTTGAAAGCCAATAAAAAATCGAAGAAATGGCTTTTCGTTTATCAAGAGTGGTGGGGATTGAATGGCTACATCAAAAAACAAGCGTCCGACTTTTATACAAGTCTTGACAGCGCGGTAAACGTGTTGGCGATTGACATGTACGACGGACAAGTCACCGACAAACGCGAAGAAGCTGGCAAATTGATGAGCAACGCAAAACCAGAACGATTGGAAAGCATCATGCGCGGCGCGGTCAAATTTGTAGGAAAAAAAGCCAGTATTGCCAGTGTGGGTTGGTGTTTTGGCGGCGGATTGTCGCTCAAATCGGCGATTGTGGAAGGGAAACAAGCCGTCGGTTGCATCATGTATTACGGAATGCCGATAAAAGAAACGAAAGAATTGGCAATGTTGAAAACCGATGTTGTCGGATTTTTTGCGGGAAAAGAAAAATGGATCAACAAAGAAGTGGTCGAAACGTTTGCCCAAAACATGAAAACGGTGGGAAAAGAATTGACCTACACCATTTATGATGCCGAACATGCGTTTGCAAATCCATCAAATCCGAATTATGACAAAAAAATCGCAGCCGAAGCCTACGAAATTTCTGTCAAATATCTGAAAAAGAAATTTAAATTATAAAAATATCTGTTTCTTTTCGATAAATCAAAAAAAATCCTCGCTCGCGTCACGCGCAAGCGGGGATTTTTTTATTTGTTGTTGTTTTTTTACTTTTTTTGTCTTCAAAAAGGTTGGAAAATGGTGAATATACTGGGGGAGGGCATTTTTTGCTTAATTTTTCGTTTTGTTTGAAGTGTTGAAACGTGTTGTCAAAATGTTGTTCGTTCTGTTTGAAGTGTTGAAACGTGTTGTCAAAACATTTCGCGTTCCGCCGCGAGGCGTTGAAACGCCACGCTAATATAACAGTCGTCCCTACGGGACTTTTTTTTGTTTTTTCTCTTTTTTAAATCGGTAAAATAACCATTTGAATAGCGTGTTTTTTTTTCTTCCCCCCTTCGGGGGGACTGAGGGGGGACAATATTGTTTAGCGTGCGTTCCCACGCGAGGCGTTGAAACGCCACGCTACTATAACAGCCGTCTCTTCGGGACTTTTTTTTTGGTTTTTCTTTATTTTTAATTTGTAGGACGACTGTTTCAATGGCGTGGCGTTTTAATGCCTTGTGATGGGCAAACGTTTGTCTAACAACATTCACCCGAAGGAACACGGATTAAGAAAATAGAATCTTTAACAATTCCACATATTCTGTTTCCGCGTCGTTTGGACGGAAACTGTTGATGCGAAAATCGTAGAAAACGCCGAGTTCTAAATCTGTAATTTCTATATGCGTGCCTTTCACGATGCTTACTTTTTGCCAACGGTCGGTTCCGACTACTCGAAATTCAAGATTGTGGAGGTCGTTTTGATGTCCTTTTTTCCATTGTAATCGGATACAACGTTCTTTGGCAACTTTTATATACACAAAATCGGTGGGGACGGTTGCCGCAGAACGTTCGATGTTCTGATTGCGCGTGACTTCAAAGCCCGCGCTCAACGCCAACAGTTCCGAAAAATCGGGATGCCATTCTACCAATTTGGCGACCTTTTCCAATTGGTCAATCAAGGCTTTGAAAGCGGCATCTTTTTCTAATGTTTGTTCTCGCGTGGAACTGCGTTTGCCCGTGAGTAGGTTGTTGGCAACGTCGAAAAGTTTTTTTAAAGTTTCGAGTTCCTTTTTTTGTGCTTCAAATCGAGTGCTGGTGGACATTTTTTCAATTACGTTTTTTCCGAAAACCAATTGAACGGGTTGCGACCAATTACGGAACGCCAAAGAGATTTTTAATTTCATTTTTGTTTAATTTTAAATACATTAAAAAATATGGTGGTTTATTACGTAAAACAATACATTGGGAACGATAAAACAAACGGCTTTGCCTGTGTGTATCCGTAGTCCCTGATTTATTTTACAAAACAAAATTATACTAAATTTTTTGTATTGATTAAATAAAAATGCGACAAAACCAAAACTTTAACATTTTTTTAACTTTTTAAAGTAAAAAAGTAT
>JBJOPA010000162.1:0-5679 GCA_046051005.1 Bacteroidota bacterium | reverse complement strand
TCGTCCCTACGGGACTTTTTTTTAATTTGCTTGACAAGAAATTAAAATTTCTCGTTACAATAACATTTTCCTCAAGGGATATTTTTTTTATTGCATTGAATAAAAAAATATTCTAATTATTTTTCATCATTTACCACAAAAAAAAAGTCCCGTAGGGACGACCGTTATATTAGCGTGGCGTTTCAACGCCTCGCGACAAACGATTGTTTTATCGGCGTGACATTTTAATCCCTCGAACGGACGAAAAAAAATTAATCCGCCTAATTCATTAAAACGGTCGCGCATTATTTTAAAAAAAACAGATTTTTTGTAGAGATAGGGCTTGCCCTATCTCCGCTATACATGGGAATACAACAAGTTTGCCCTACACAATTGCCCACGTATAGTGGAGATAGGGCAAGCCCTATCTCTACAAAAAAAAATAAAAAAATATTTTATTGGTTCCTTAACTAAACTGAAAATATGCCCCCCCCCAGTATAAATGCCATAAAAAAGGGAAATTACGATGTTTGGTCGCAATTTCCCTTTGGATTTGTTTCTTATTTTTCACTCAATCTCGAATGAAAGTTTGAGATTGACTCGAAACTCGGTTACTTTTCCGTTTTCGACCACTACGCTTTGGCTTTGGACATACGCCGATTTAATGCCGCGCAAAGACTCCGATGCTTTGGCAACGCCCTTTGCGGTTGCGTCTTCCCAAGATTTTTTAGAACTCGACAAAACTTCGATTACTTTTAATACTGCCATTGTTTTCTCATTTTAAAATGTTACCTATATTATTACAAAAAGCAAAAGTATTTGTTTTTCAAATAAAAATGGTCATTTTTAAAGTAAAAGTTTTGACGAAAATTAAAAATACAATATAAAAAGTAGTTTTTGTTTTTTTGAAAAAATTATGTTTTTTTATTTAATATTTTTTTCAAGGTTGATTTGTTTCTTTTTTTGAGGTAATTCAAGACATTAAATCCATTTTTTTAAAACCTTTTGCGACTTTTAAGCGTTGTTAAGGCATCAAAAAAAAATAAAGAAATGAGTTACAAAAGTATGCACGCTGCGGCGTTAGATTTAGAACGTCATGGCAAATTAAAACGCATTGGCATAGAAATAGACCCGAATTTAGAAATGGCGGAAGTCCATCGGCGTGTTTTTGAAGCAGGCGGACCCGCTTTGTTGTTCGAGCGGGTGAAAGGTTCGCCGTTCCGCGCCATTTCCAACGTTTATGGCACTTACGAACGGACAGATTTTTTGTTTAGACATACGATTAAAGCCGTTGAAAAGGTAATTGAACTGAAATTAGACCCTACAAATTTCTTAAAACGTCCGTTGCGCTACGTCGGCGCGCCCTTCACAGCGTTAAAAGCATTGCCTTTAAAAATGCCTTTGTCGTGGACGGCGGCAAGTTATGGCAAAACAACGATTGACCAATTGCCGCAAGTCAAATCTTGGGGCATGGACGGCGGCGCATTCGTGACTTTACCGCAAGTTTATACCGAAGACCCCGAAAAACAGGGCATCATGGGCAGCAATATTGGCATGTATCGCATTCAATTGAGCGGAAATGATTATGAAATGAACAAAGAAATTGGTTTACATTATCAATTGCATCGCGGTATTGGCGTTCATCACGAAAAATATAATAAATTAAAAGATGTACCTTTTAAATGTTCCGTTTTCATAGGCGGACCGCCTTCTCATGCGTTGGCGGCAATTTTTCCATTGCCAGAAGGTTTGCCAGAAATAACGTTTGGCGGCATGTTAAATGGCAGAAGATTTCGTTATGGTCGCGATGAATTTGGACAAGTCGTGTCAGGCGACGCAGATTTTGTGATTACGGGAACAATTCGCAAAGGAGAAAAAAAATCCGAAGGTCCATTTGGCGACCATCTCGGTTATTATTCTTTGGCACACGACTTTCCCGTCATGGACGTAGAAACAGTTTATCATCGGCGCGATGCGTTGTGGCATTTCACCGTAGTTGGTCGTCCGCCTGCCGAAGATTCTTCTTTTGGCTACATGATTCATCAATTGGTGAAACCACTTGCGCCACAAGAGTTTCCAGGATTAAAAGGAATACATGCAGTTGATGCGGCGGGCGTGCATCCTTTGTTGTTGGCAGTCGGTCAAGAACGTTACATGCCTTTCCGAGAAAGAAAACCCGAAGAGATTTTGACAATTGCCAATCGAATTTTAGGAAGTGGACAAACAAGTTTAGCAAAATTCTTGATTATTGCCGCAGAAGGCGACCGCCCTACTCCATTGGACACGCACGACGAGCGCGATTTTTTCAATCACGTATTAGAAAGAATTGATTTGACAAGAGATTTACATTTCCAAACACGAACGACGATGGATACGTTGGATTATTCAGGAAGCGGTTGGAATGAAGGCTCAAAAGTCGTGATGGCTTGTTGCGGAGAAAAAAGAAGGGAATTAAAATCCGAATTACCTGACAATTTTTCTTTACCCGTCGGTTTCAGCGAACCTGTTTTCGTGCAAAAAGGAATTTTGGCGATAAAAGCCCCAAAATATGTCGGAGATACTGGGGGGGGGGCTTTTTCCCCCCTCAATCCCCCCGAAGGAGGGAAGCAAATGGAGGTTTTAGAAAATTTATTAACGCATTTACGTCAATTTGATTGGGATTCTATTCCGATGATTGTGTTGGCAGATGACAGCGCGTTTGTTGCGCAAACTTTGCTTAACTTTCTTTGGGTAACCTTTACGAGAGCCAATCCATCACACGACATTCATGGCATTGATTCCTTTGTGATAAATAAACATTGGGGTTGTCGGCAAGCGATGGTGATTGATGCGCGCATCAAACCGCATCACGCGCCTGTGTTGGAAGTAGATAAAAAAATAAAAGAACGAGTAGATAAATTATTTGCCAAAGGCGGTGACTTGCACGGCATTTGTTGATTTCATCAAAACGTTTCTTATAAAAAAAAATCTTGCTGCGCAAATAAATTGTACAGCAAGATTTTTTTTTATTACACTTTATAAATTAAATTTTGATACAATTTAATCTTCATCATCGTCTGCATTTGCGGCAGCACTGAGTGTTTTGTTCATCAAATAGGCTTTCAAAAATGGCGTAAGATTTCCATCTAATACGCTTTCCGTTTGATTGCTTTGATGACCCGTTCGATGGTCTTTTACGCGACGGTCGTCTAAAACATAGCTTCTGATTTGACTGCCCCATTCGTTTTTCATCTTTTGGGCTTCGACTTGGTCTCTGGCTTCAAACTGCCGTTGCAATTCTATTTCATACAATCGCGAGCGCAACATTTTCAAAGCGGTTTCTCTGTTTTTGATTTGCGAACGGTCTTGTTGACAAGTCACCACAACGCCCGACGGAAGGTGTCGTGCGCGCACGGCAGATTCAGTTTTGTTGACGTGTTGTCCGCCTGCGCCACTTGCCCGATACGTATCCCATTCCAAATCGGCTGGATTGATGTAAATTTCAATCGTATCGTCAATAATCGGGTGGACAAAGACGGAAGAAAAAGAAGTCATTCGTTTTCCTTGCGAATTGTACGGACTGACGCGCACGAGCCTGTGTACGCCGTTTTCGCTCTTCAACATTCCGTAAGGCATATCACCCTCGACGGACATGGTGACGGATTTTATGCCTGCGGCATCGCCTTCGACTAAATCCACTTCTGCCCATTTGTATCCGTTTTTGGTTGCCCACATTTGATACATTCGATACAAAATAGAAGCCCAATCGCACGCCTCGGTACCGCCTGCGCCTGCATTGATTTCAATCATGCAATCCAATTGGTCTTCGGGTTTGTTCAACGTAGCTTTAAATTCTACGTCTTCCACGAGTTCTAATGCTTTTGCATAGACTTCATCTGTTTCGGCTTCGGTGACATCACCATCGCGTTGCATTTCAAAATACAATTCTGCATCGTCGGCACCATTTTGTAACGCATTATAATCGGCAACCCGCTTTTCGAGGGTGCGTAGTTTGCGCATGGTGGTTTCGGCGCGTGCCGCATCTGTCCAAAAGTTAGGGTCTCCTGCGGTTTGTTTTAGTTCTTCGATTTCTCTTTCTGCATTGGCAACGTCAAAGATACCTCCTTAACACCGTGAGCTTATCTCGCAAGCTGCTCAACTGTTCGATTGTCATAATATCAACCGTTTAAAAACGTGAATAAATAATTTTTTCTAAAAAATATAAAATCCAAAAGCAAAAATGCTTATGCTTTTTCGTTTCTTGCTTTCCAATATTCAATCAACATGGGCGTAACGGAAAGGAAAATGATGCCCAAAACGACCAACTCAAAGTTCTTTTTTACAAATTCGAGGTTTCCGAAAAAATAGCCCAACAACGTCAAACCGACCACCCACAAGCAAGAACCGACGACAGAATTGAGCAAATAGCGGCGATAATCCATCTTTCCGATGCCTGCCACGAAGGGCGCAAAGGTGCGCACGATGGGAACAAATCGCGCCATGATGACGGTTTTGCCACCATTTTTTTCGTAAAACTGTTCTGTTTTTTCGAGATACGCGGGTTTTAGAAAGCGTTTTAGGAATTTATTTTCGGATTCAAATAATTTTTTGCCAAACAATCTTCCGATGAAATAATTGGTGTTGTCGCCCAAAAAAACGGCAATCAACAAGAGGGGAATCAAAATTTCGAGGCGAAGCACGCCGATTTTCGCAATTGTGGCACCGACGGCGAACAAAAGCGAGTCACCGGGCAAAAAAGGCGTAACGACCAAACCCGTTTCACAAAACAAAACCAACGCGATGAGGAAATAAGAAAGCGTTTGATATTGTGTAAAAAACGCTTCGACATGTTTGTCGAGATGCAGAAAAAGGTCAATAATTTGAGCCATAACGATGTAAAATATTTTTATTCTTTCTTTTTTTATGGAAACGGTCGCAAAGGTAAAGTTTTTTTTCAAAAATATGCCCCCCCCCAGTATAAAACCCTCAAAACGGACAAATATACTGGGGGGTATTGTTTTTTTCTTGAAATGTGTTATTTTTGTGGTTTGAAATGAAGTGAATAAAAATTTTAACAAATCGCATCCAAACGATATCGCACTTTATTTCATCTTTTAAATCTAATATCAATGAAAAAAAACGTATTTAAAAATTCCCGCTTTTTATACTGTGCACAGATTTTTGTGTGGATGATATATTTTTCGATAGGTATGCTCGTTATATCAATTTTTTATGTGAATATAGCCAATTACTTGTATTTGAGCAAATGGGAAACAAAAGTTGTTAAAGGTGATTTGATTGACTTCAATGAGTATGGTCGTAAGCCAAGTATCACCTATATCTATCAAGTGAATGATAGAAAATACAGAGGACGCCAAATTATTGCCCCTTCAGAAATAGAACTATTGAAGCACTATAGAGGAGGAATTATACCCCAATATGTTTGGATAAAGTATTCAGTATTTGATTTAGAATATTCAGCTTGTATTTTAGATTCAATACCAATACAATAAGAGTAATCTTTATATTTTCTTAAAAATGCTACCCCCCAGTATAAAACCCTAAAAAGTGCTATTTTTGTGGTCTTGTGTATGCGCGTGAGGGTAATGGGTGAAAATGGTTGATTGTTATAATTAGGCTGCAAACGCATTAGCATATTTTCCATGTTTGAAATAATACTTGTTGATGTACATACCAATAACATTATCGTGGATTTCTTCA
>JBJOPA010000161.1:0-6095 GCA_046051005.1 Bacteroidota bacterium | reverse complement strand
GATGCACTCGACCGAAGGTCCAAAAATTGCAGTGGGCGATGTCAATGGCGATGGCGCGGAAGATTTTTATCTCGGTGGCGCGCAAGGGCAGGCGGGACAATTATTGTTGCAACGAAATGGGCGTTTCTCCGCAATCAGTCAACCCGATTTTCAGAAAGATATGGCGTTTGAAGACATTGGCGCAACATTTTTTGATGCAGACGGCGACAAAGACCTCGATTTGGTGGTGTCGTCGGGAGGTTCTGATGGCATAGTCTTCGACGACCGATTGTATATCAACGATGGCAAAGGAAATTTCAAACGAAAATTAGACGCATTTACGTCTAAAAACTTCGCGACCTCGTGCGCACGACCTGCGGACTTTGATGGTGATGGCGACCTTGATTTATTCGTCGGTGGGCGCATCGTTCCCAATCGTTATGGCGACGTGACGGGCGGATTTTTGCTGAAAAACGATGGAAAAGGCGCATTTTCAGGCGTAACGAACGACCTCTGTCCAGAAATGCGGACAATGGGCATGGTTACCGAAGCGCAATGGGCAGACCTTGACGGCGACGGCGACCTCGACCTTGCCGTAGTAGGCGAGTGGTTGCCGATTTCGATTTTTAGGAATGATAAAAATAAATTTACCAATATCACGCAGCAATCTGGTTTGGAAAAAACGAATGGTTTGTGGAATACGTTGAAAATTGCAGACCTCAATGCAGATGGAAAAATGGATTTGGTGGTTGGAAATATGGGCGAAAATACCCGATTTCGCGCTACCGCAGAACGTCCGTTGACGATGTATTACGGCGATTTTGATAAAAATGGAATGTCTGAACAATTGCTGTGTAGCTACGAAGGCGCAAATTTATATCCTTGCGCGTTGCGGCACGATTTGGCTTCGCAAATGCCGAGTATCAAGAAAAAATATACGGATTATAAATCATATTCGAGTCAAACGGCGACACAAGTATTGTCGAAAGAACAGTTAGCCACCGCAAAAAACTACGAAGCACAAACCTTGAAAACAGGAATTGTGATGAATGTAGGTGGCGGAAAATTTGAATACAAAGCATTGCCGACAATTGCGCAATCTGCGCCGATTTATGCCATTTTGGTAGAAGATTTTGATGCAGATGGGAAAGTTGACGTATTGTTGTGCGGAAATTTCTTTGAAATGAAGCCAGAAATCGGTCGCGTTGATGCCAATTTCGGTTTGATACTGGGGGGGGACGGTCAAGGCAATTTTAAACCCATTTTGTATCGAAAAAGCGGCATGAAAATTCGCGGTGCCGTCAGAGATGTAGCGCGGATAAAAGTAGGAAAACAAAATCTCCTACTCGTCGCACAAAATAATAATAAATTATTGGTTTATAAATAAGATAAATCAATAAAATATCTCAAAAAAAAAATCGGTTGACACCACGTCAACCGATTTTTTTTTGATGATGCCACTCGAAAGGGCATAAAAAAAGGGAACGACAGCAGCCCTTCCCATGCTCTCACAACAGAAAAATCTTTTTTGTGAAATGCTTTTAAATTGTAGAACAAAGGTAAGACAAAGTTTTAATAGCTCGTATATGTTTGAGTGAAAAAAAAGAAAAAATATCTCTCAAAGATAATGAAATGCTTATTCAAGTTTGAAATTTATTACATACCTTTGTTTTCGTATTTAATCAAAATTTCATTCTTTAAACAAATTCTAAAAAAAAATTTACAAAATGTCTGAAAAACGAATTTTAGGTCTCGACTTAGGGACAACTTCCATCGGTTGGGCATATATCGTGGAAAGCGATGACACCGAAAACTCCCAAATCTTGCAAACAGGCGTGCGAATTGTGCCAATTGAGACAAGAACCGCCGACAAATTCAACAAAGGGCAGTCGGTTTCGCCCAATAAAGACAGAACAACCGCGCGAACGGCACGAAAAGGGAAAATGCGGTATAGATTGCGCCGAACTGCCCTCTCTAATCTGTTGAAAAAGATGGGAATTGTCGAACCACAGAAACCATCTGGCGATATTTGGCAAATACGTGCCAATGCTGCTCAAAAAACCGTTTCGCTCAACGAGTTTGGGCAAGTATTGCAGCATTTTAACCAAAAACGTGGTTACAAAGGCGGAAAAAATGCCAGCGAAGAAGAAACAAAAAGCGATTATTTGAAAGGCATTTATGACCTTGAAGCAAAAATTGCGGAAGCAAACCTAACCCCCGCACAATATCATCTCGAACAACAACAAAAAAAACGAGATTATAGATTTAAAAACGGGGCGGGCGAATCAAAAATATTGCAACGCAAAACATATAGAGCAGAATTTGAAAAAATTTGGGAGCAGCAAGCAGCCGCTTATCCAACAATATTGACAAATGAACTCAAAACCCAAATCGCAGACCAAACTATCTTCTATCAACGGAAATTAAAATCGCAAAAATCAAGCATTTCTAAATGTACGCATGAAAAATCGTACAGAACCATACCCAAAAGTCACCCATTGTATCAAGATTTTGTGATTTGGAAAACCATTAACGACCTTGTCGTGACGGATAAGCAATCTTATGAACAATATTTGCCCACCGATGAACAACGACAACAACTTTTTGAGGCATTGAGCCAAACAAAAGCCATGAAAAAAAAGGCTATCCTCAAAGAATTGGGCTTTGATGCAAAATTATTTGAGTTAAACTTTGATGAAATCAAGGGAAATGTCACACGCGCAAAGCTCATGGAAGCATTTGAGGCGGAAAATTTAGATACAACGCCATTAAAAACGCCACCCCCCAGTATAGTTGCCGAAAATGACTATATTTCTACCCTTTGGCACTTAATTTATGCCACAGAACCCACTTTGAAACTTGGTAATGACGAAGTTATTAAAAATATTTTGCTCCAAAAATATAAAATGACCGAAAACCAAGCCAATACAGTTTCTAAAATCTCATTTCCTGCGGATTTTGGGAGTTTGAGCGCACGCGCCATCAGAAAACTAATGCCACATTTGATAGAAGGACAAAATGAATACAAGGCTTGTCAAAGTGTCGGTTACAATCATTCGGAAGGCAGCAAAACTACCGAAGAAAATGAAAAACGGGTGTTGGTGGAGCAGTTAGATTTGCTAAAAACCAATGCTTTGCGCAATCCGATTGTAGAAAAAATGTTGCAACATTTGATTAATGTCGTCAATGACATCATAAAAGACACTACACTCGGAAGACCTGACGAAATCCGCGTTGAACTTGCCAGAGAACTTAAAAGTTCTGCCAAACAACGACAAAAGGTCGAAGAACGAATGAAAGAAAACAAAAAAGAAAATGACAAAGCCATCGCCGCCATTGAAAAAGAAGGAAAGAAAGCCACTAAAAAAATGATTGAACGGTATAAACTCTTCAAACAAACCAACGGAATTGATTTGTATTCGGGAGAAACAATGGAATTGGCGGACGTATTGAATGAAAACAAATACGATATTGACCACATTATCCCGCAATCAAAGTATTTTGACGATAGTTTAAACAATCGAATCATTACTGTAAGACATTTAAATGAATTGAAAAGCAATAGAACCGCTTTTGATTTCATGAAATCAAGAGGAGACGAGAAATTTCAAGCATATCAACTACGTCTCAACGAATTGCATAAAAAAATAAGTGGTTTTAGAGGAGAACATCCAAAGATTAAGTATTTGAAAATGACAGAATCCGAGATTCCACAAGATTTTATTTCAAGACAACTCAAAGAAACACAATACATTGCAAAAGAAGCAAAAAATATATTGCAAAAAGTCGTCAGAAACGTACACAGTACGTCGGGCGGCGTGACCGATTTTTTGAGAAATGAATGGGGATTGGACGTTTTGCTCGAAAAAATGGTGGCGCAAGAAGGCGTTTATCCAGATGCGGAGAAAATGGATAGAATATTTAATAAAAAAAGTGGGCATTACGTCGGCATCAAGGACTGGAACAAACGGTTAGACCACAGACATCACGCACTTGATGCCTTGATTGTGGCGTGTACCAAACCCGCCATCATCAATCGCCTCAATAAATTGTCAAAATATACAGAAAATGCAGCCGAATTAAAAGAAAAATTGACAATCGGCAATTCGGCAAGAAAATTTCCTAAACCTTGGGCAAATTTTGTCGCGGATGTGGAAAATATACTGGGGGGTACTTTCATTTCGTTCAAAAAACAGGATCGCGTTGCCACATTGAATAAAAATAAGTACAAACATCACAAAGAAAAAAACAAACAACCCCAACAAATATGGACACCACGCGGCGCATTCCATAAAGAAACCATTTATGGAAAGATTAAAATCATCGGCGAACCCATTGCCGTTGAAAAATTGAAAGAAAAAGATTTGCCAAACATCGCCCATCAATGGCAAAAAGACTGTCTTGCCCAAAGACTGGCGCAATTTGATGGAAATTGGAAAAAAGCGTTTGCCAAATTAGAAGAAAATCCGATTTGGACAAACAAAGAAAAGACAAAAAGGCTTGTTCATTGTCAAATTTTTGAAGAACGGTATGTCGTCAGAAAAGATATTTTAGCTTTGAACCGAGAACAAGTGAAAGATATTGTGGACGCTAAAATAAAAGCTGCCGTAAAATCTGCTTGGGAGGAAGTTGCCGCAAAAGGAAAGTCTAAATTAGATGTCGAAACCCTCCAAAAATATACGCACGCACGCAGGGCGCGGTGGTGCGACCGCGCTACGTCGCTCATCACGATTCGTGAAAACCCAATTGATGGAACGCCAGTTGGTTTTGTCGCCAACGACAGCAACCATCATGCCGCTATTTACAAAAATGAGGCAGGTGTATTGAATGAAAAAATGGTAACATTTTGGGAAGCCTTTGAAAGAAAGCGACAAGGTGTGCCTGTCGTGCAAGAAACGCACTCGGAGTTTGGAAAATTGCAAGTTTCTATGATTATCGGAGAAATGTTTGTCTTTGGAATGACCAAACCCGAACTCGAAGAGGCAATCGCAGACAAAAAATGGAAAAAAATATCAAAGCATTTGTTTAGATGCCAGAATGTGTCAAGCGAATATTACGTGTTTAGACATCATTTGGCAACAATGATTAATAAAGACTTTCAAATGGTGCGCGTAACTAATTTAAAAAAGATGCTAACGGGCATTAAAGTGCAAATTACTCGAATTGGACGAATAGAAATAGTAGATTAAAAGGCAATGTTTTACCAAAATGATAAAAACGTTCTCGAAACGACATTCAAAAGTTAAAAACTTTTTAAAAATATGTCGTTTTGAGAACGTTTTTATTTTATGTTTTACAAAGATACAATTTAAAAGCAATTCACAACTAGAAGGTAACGCGCAGCTTGAAGAGTTTAGTTTTACAAAGATACAATTTAAAAGCAATTCACAACTATTCGCACCCTCGCCCAAAAATTCTACGTGTTTTACAAAGATACAATTTAAAAGCAATTCACAACTGATTTTTGTTTAGGATGCGCAATTGAACAGTTTTACAAAGATACAATTTAAAAGCAATTCACAACTTAAAAACTAAACTGGAAAACTTGTATTTGTTTTACAAAGATACAATTTAAAAGCAATTCACAACTGTGCGTTGCGTATTCCGCGCCCACATAACGTTTTACAAAGATACAATTTAAAAGCAATTCACAACACCCAAAACAATCGAATTTGCGGTGAGATAGTTTTACAAAGATACAATTTAAAAGCAATTCACAACTATACTTCGCGTATTCGTATTTTTTATATTGTTTTACAAAGATACAATTTAAAAGCAATTCACAACAATCGTTGTCGTATTTTGAAAGAATTTCGACGTTTTACAAAGATACAATTTAAAAGCAATTCACAACTACTTTGTTTTGCGAAACGCAAATTATTAAGTTTTACAAAGATACAATTTAAAAGCAATTCACAACAAGAAATAGCTTTAAAAGTAGCAGAAATATGTTTTACAAAGATACAATTTAAAAGCAATTCACAACTAATAAAACCCTGCGCCATTTTGTTCGATTGTTTTACAAAGATACAATTTAAAAGCAATTCACAACCAGACGGTTCCACGCCGCCCGCAGGTGGAGGTTTTACAAAGATACAATTTAAAAGCAATTCACA
>JBJOPA010000160.1:0-3112 GCA_046051005.1 Bacteroidota bacterium | reverse complement strand
CGACCGTTTTTAACGCCTTTGTTTTATTTTAGTTCGTAACTTTGTGGGTTATTTTTTTTCTTCCAATTTATTATCAAATATTTTTTTTTAAGATGAAACTCTGGCAAAAACAAGACACCGCGACCCACGAAATGGTCGAACGGTTCACGGTCGGGCAAGACCGCGAACTGGACTTGCAACTCGCGCAACACGACATCGAAGGCTCGTTGGCGCATGTCAACATGCTGTCCACCGTCGGACTTTTGACGCAACCCGAAGCCGAAAAATTGACCGCCGAACTCAAAAAACTCTATAAAAATGTCTTAAAAAAGCAATTTCACATCGAAAATGGCGTGGAAGATGTCCATTCACAAATCGAATTTTTATTGACAAAAAAACTGGGCGAAGTAGGCAAAAAAATCCACGCGGGTCGCTCGCGCAACGACCAAGTTTTGGTGGATTTAAAACTGTTTTTCAGAGCCGAATTAGACCAAATTTTATCTCAAATAGAAATACTTTTCGATACATTTTTACAAAAAAGCGAAGCCAATCAGCATATTTTGATGCCCGGTTACACCCATTTGCAGGTGGCGATGGTGTCTTCGTTTGGTTTGTGGTTTGCTGCCTATGCCGAAACACTTTGCGACGACGCGCAGTTGGTGAAGGCGGCTTATCGGATTGCCAACCAAAATCCGTTGGGTTCGGGGGCGGGTTATGGCGGTTCGTTGCCGCTCAATCGGACGTTGACGACGCAATTATTGGGCTTCGATGACCTTAATTATAACGTCATTCATGCCCAAATCGGGCGCGGCAAAACCGAACACGCCATCGGCATGGCACTCGCAGGGCTGGGCAATACATTGTCGAAATTCTCGATGGATTGTTGCTTGTTTTTGTCTCAAAATTTCGATTTTTTACACCTTCCGCCGCATCTGACGACGGGTTCGAGCATTATGCCGCATAAAAAAAATCCAGATGTATTCGAGTTGTTGCGCGGTCGCGCCAATCGGTTGCAAGCCCTACCCAATGAAGTGGCGATGTTGACCTCGAATTTGCCAAGCGGCTATCATCGCGATTTTCAATTGCTAAAAGAAATTATGTTTCCCGCTCTCGAATCCTTGAAATGGTGTCTTGAAATGACCAATTTCATGGTAAAAAACCTAGAAGTCAAGGAAAATATTTTGACAGACCCAAAATATCGCTACGTTTTTAGCGTCGAAAAAGTGAACGAATATGTTTTGAAAAATGATATTCCGTTTCGAGAAGCGTATAAAAAAGTAGGAGAAAGTATTGAAAATGGTGATTTTGAATTTGATGCCGCGCACCTCGCCCACACGCACGAGGGCAGCATCGGCAACCTTTGTAACGCCCAAATTCGGCAAAAAATGGCGCGGATACTGGGGGGGGGGCATTTTGGAAAAGAACGAAGCCACGCCAGACGACAAATCAAAAAATTGGTTGCCCGATAGTTTTTTTTTAGAAAAATTGTTGAAAAAAATATAACTTTGCCCGTCATTTTTTGACATTCCAATTAATTTATCAACAGTTTCATTTTTTAAAAACCTAAAATATTGAAAATATGTCAACTACGACGCAGAAAAACGTTTTGACCCGTTTTGCGATGGCAATTCCAGAATCTGAAACCCTCAAAATGGCGCGCATGGCGCGAGAATTGCGGGCGCAAGGTCACGATGTCATCAGTTTGAGTTTGGGTGAACCCGATTTTGACACGCCCGAACACATCAAAACCGCCGCAAAAGCAGCACTCGACGCGGGTTTTACGAAATATACGCCTGTGGCGGGCATTCCCGAACTCACGAAAGCCATCAGCGACAAATTGAAGCGCGAAAATAATTTGGATTATTCGCCCGCGCAAATTTTGGTTTCCAACGGGGCGAAACAGAGCCTTTCCAATGTCGCTTTTGCCCTTTTGCAAGAAGGCGACGAATGTATTATTTTTGCGCCATATTGGGTCAGTTATGCAGAAATTGTGCGCATGACGGGCGCGAAACCCGTTTTTGTAAGTGCAGACATTGAACAAGATTTTAAAGTAACGGCGGCACAAGTCGAAGCCGCGATTACCGAGCGCACCAAAATGGTGATGTTTTCGTCGCCTTGCAATCCAACGGGTTCCGTTTTTTCTGAAACCGAATTGCGCGAAATTGCAGCAGTTTTGGCAAAACATGACGATATTTTCATTGTTTCAGATGAAATTTATGAACATATCAATTTTACAAAAAAACATTTTAGCATTGGTTCTGTTGCAGCGATTGCTGACCGCGTGATAACGGTAAACGGTTTTGCCAAAGGATTTTCGATGACGGGTTGGCGATTGGGTTACATCGCAGGTCCAAAAAATGTGGTGGACGCTTGCAATCGCATTCAATCGCAAGTGACGAGCGGGGCAAATTCGTTCAGTCAAAAAGCTGCCGTTGTTGCGCTCGAAAGCGACTTGACAGCCAGTTTTGAGATGCGCGATGCCTTTTTGCGCCGCCGAAATTTGGTAATTTCCTTGTTTTCGGACATCGAAGGCTTCAAAGTCAATCACCCCGAAGGCGCGTTCTATTTGTTTCCCGACGTTTCGGCGGTTTTTGGGAAAACGGCTCCCGATGGCACTGTGATTGCCAATGCAGATGACTTTGCAGATTACATTATGTTAAATTCTTACGTTGGTTTGGTTTCAGGTTCGGCTTTTGGCGCAGACAATTGCGTGCGCGTGAGTTACGCCGCCAGCGACGCGCAACTCAAAGAAGCCGCACGTCGCATCAAAAAAGCCGTCAATGAATTGGTCTGATTTTTTTCGCAAAAAAATGCCCCCCCCCAGTATATTTGCCTCAAAAAGCCTCGAAAACAACATTTTTCGAGGCTTTTTTGCAAAAAAATATTATTTTTGCGTTCGTAAATTATTCGTAAATTGAATAAAAATAATGTTTAGAGAAAAATATATCAATCCTTTTACTGATTTTGGTTTCAAAAAATTATTCGGCAGCGAGTTGAATAAGGATTTGTTAATTGACTTTTTGAACGAAGTTATTTTGCCAAAATCGCGTAAAATTGCGGATTTAACGTATAAGAAAAATGAACATTTGGGCGCGTCAGAATTTGACCGAAAAGCCATTTTTGATTTGTATTG
>JBJOPA010000159.1:0-2886 GCA_046051005.1 Bacteroidota bacterium | reverse complement strand
ATGTGGTACATTCTATTTTGAATTTTGGAATGGGAAATTTACCAACGAATTTGCAGAATGTGGCTGGGTAATTCCCAATCCAAACCGAGTTAAAAAGAATTGAATAATTTCTTTCTCTCTTCCCACGCCACCCGCGAGGGAGGTTCTTTTTGTCCGATATGCCCCCCCCAGTATTCGCCTGTTTTTTTTGCTATTTTTGAGACAAATCACGAAACATTTTGAAAAAAAAAGAGGCTGTTGTATTAAAAATATTATTTTTGTGCATGAATTTTCAAAGTGAAAAAGAAATGACGGAAATGCGTACCCAATTGACTCAAAAAGATGCAAAATTGGGAAAAACGACGGCGCACATCGTATTGCCTGAATTAGACATTAGCAATGATATTTATATTTCGTTGCTAGATGCCGTCGTTTCACAACAACTTTCTACAAAAGTAGCGACGATTATTTTTGACCGTTTTTTGTTGCTTTTTGAAGGCGACCCCAATCCAAAAGCATTGCTGAAAAAAGAAATTGAAGAACTCCGTTCGGTCGGTTTATCGGGTCAAAAAGCGCAATATTTGAAAAATATTGCTGCGTATTGGATTGAAAATCAAGCCGAAAATCAAAATTGGGAAGCCATGCCCGAAACGGAAATCATTGAAAAACTAACGACTATCAAAGGCGTAGGCAAATGGACGGTTCAAATGATTTTAATGTTTCAACTGGGGCGTTTAGACGTTTTTCCTGTTGACGATTTAGGCATTTTACAAGGCATGATGCGCCTCTACGACGAACACAATTGGGAAGAAATGACCAAAAAACAACGCCTCGAAAAAATGGAAACCCTCGCCACCGCTTGGATTCCGTTCCGAAGCGTTGCCAGTCGCCTCATTTGGCGTTGGAAAGATTCGACAAAAAATTAGAAACAAAACCATCGTTTTCTTATGAAAATACTAAAAATAATTCGTTCGGGCTTTCAAAATTTCTACCTTTCCACTCGATTTTTCATCGTGTTGGGCGGCGTAATTGTTTTGTTTTTGTTGAGTTTTAATTTCTCGTGGCTGTTTCCTGTTGCGCAGGCGGCGGTTACGATTTTGTGCGCAGCTACGCTGGCGGATACGATTTTGCTGTTTATCGCCAAATTGACCGCCCATCGCGTCACGCCAAAATTGATGTCTTTGGGCGACGAAAATTCGATTTATTTGGAGTTGCACAACCATTCCAACATGCCACTTTGGTTGACCATTGTGGACGAAATCCCCGACCAATTTCAAATCAGAGACTTCGAGCAACACCTAAAAATTGCTGCCCGACAAGCTACGCGAAAGGATTATAAGTTGTTGCCAAAAGAACGTGGCGAATATTTTTTTGACAATATCAACGTTTTCATGCGCTCCATTTTGGGATTGGCGGAGCGTAGAATGGTGTCGCAGGCGCGAGAAATGGTTCCCGTTTATCCGTCGGTGATTCAGATGAAAAAATACGAACTTATTGCATTGTCCCAAATTTCACATCGCGATGGTGTTAAAAAAATGAGAAGAATTGGGCATAGTTACGAATTTGACCAAATTAAAAATTACGTACAGGGCGACGACGTGCGCACCATCAACTGGAAGGCAACCGCCCGACGCGGCGGCGAATTGATGGTGAACCAATACGAAGACGAACGCGCTCAACAAATCTATTGCTTGATTGACAAAAGCCGCGTCATGCGCATGCCTTTCGAGGGATTGACGCTGATGGACCACGCCATTAACACATCTTTGGTCATTTCAAACATCATTTTACAGAAAAAAGACAAGGCGGGTTTGTTCACGTTTTCCGATAAATTGGGGACGGCTTTGGCGGCTGACCAATCGCCAAAACAGTTGGAACGCATCTTGACTGAACTGTATCACCAGCAAGAAGGCAAAGGCGAAGCGAGCTACGAAATGTTGTATTACGCCGTTCGCCGCTTGATAAAAGGGCGTAGTTTGTTGTTATTATATACGAATTTTGAAAATATGTTTGCCCTCGAACGGGTGTTGCCGACTTTGCGGTTGCTCAACGACATGCACTTGTTGGTGGTTATTTTCTTTGTTAATACGGAAATTGAAGATTTTACGAAGCAAGATGCGACGCTCATGGAAGATATTTATGTGCAAACGGTGGCGCAAAAATTTCTGAACGAAAAAGTACGCATGGCGCAAACGTTGCGTCAACACGGGATTCAAACGATTTTGACGCGCCCCGAAAATTTGAGCATCAATTCGATTAATAAATATTTAGAATTGAAGTCACGCGGCTTGATTTAAAAAAAAAGACAACCTTATTTTGACGAAAAACAAACCTCTGTTTCCCGTTTGGACGCATCTTTTCTGGTTTTTAATTGCTGCGTTACTCGTTTTGGGCGTTTTGAATGGGGCAAAACTGCTTGGTTTTGTGCCACATTCGGCGCATAGTTGGCGACAATCGGACTGCGCGAGCCTTTCGCTCAACCTTTGGCAAGACGGTTTTTCGTTCGCGCCGCGTGTACACAACGTCATTGAGGGCGATGGTCATACGTGTGCGGAATTTCCTTTTTTTTATTATTTATCCGCCGTTTGGTATCCCATTTTTGGCGATGCCGATTGGGTGATGCGCGGAACCACGCTGCTCTGTTGGTTGTCGGGTTTGTTTGCGTTTTCTCGATTGATATGGCATTTTTCTGACAATCGTTTTTGGGCAATTGGCTTGCCGATGTTGTTGTTGAGTGCGCCGATTTTGGTGTTTTACGGCATTAATTATTTGCCAAATGTGCCAACTTTGGGCTTGGTTTTCATCGGTTGGTTGTGTTATTTCTATTTTTATACCACTCGAAAAAATGGTTGGTTGTGGGCTTTTCAATTTGTTTTTTTGCTGGCGGCGACCATAAAACCCACTGTT
>JBJOPA010000158.1:0-7463 GCA_046051005.1 Bacteroidota bacterium | reverse complement strand
TATGAGAGAATTAAAATAATTTATCGAGCGCAAGAAAGCGTTTAATACAAGGGCGAATTTTTTAGTTATTATTTTCGTAATGAATATTATATTATTTTAGGAACAGAGCAGTTCTTGTTTTTAAAAAAAACAGTTGATTATATAATGGAGCAAAACGTTGTACTTTATCCAGAATTGAATCGTGTCAATTTCGGGAAAATCAAATTGAACGACCGACAACCAGACTTGTTGGAGATTCAAATCAAATCTTTTCAAGAGTTTTTCCAACTCGAAACCACGCCCGAAAATCGTGCGGAAGAAGGTTTGTACAAGTGTTTTAAAGAGAATTTTCCAATTTCAGATGCGCGAAGCATTTTTACGTTGGAATTTTTGGATTATTACATTGACCCGCCGCGCTACACCATCGAAGAGTGTATGCAGCGCGGTTTGACGTATAGTTTGCCGTTGAAAGCAAAGTTGCGTTTGATTTGTAATGACGAAGAACACGTTGACTTTGAAACCGTCGTTCAAGACGTGTTTTTGGGCAACATTCCTTACATGACCTCGAAAGGCACTTTTGTTATCAATGGTGCGGAACGTGTGGTGGTGTCTCAGTTGCACCGTTCGCCGGGCGTATTTTTCGGTCAATCGGTTCACCCGAATGGCTCGAAAATCTATTCGGCGCGTGTCATTCCGTTCAAAGGTGCGTGGATGGAATTTGCGACAGACATTAACAATGTCATGTATGCGTACATTGACCGCAAGAAGAAATTCCCTGTAACAACGTTGTTGCGGGCAATCGGTTATGATTCTGACAAAACGATTTTGGACTTGTTTGGCTTGGCAGAAGAAGTGCCAGCGACGGCAGACACATTGAGCAATGCGGTAGGTCGCAAACTCGGTGCGCGGGTGTTGAAAACATGGACAGAAGATTTCGTTGACGAAGATACAGGTGAAGTCGTAACGATTGAGCGTAACGAAGTTATTTTGGAACGCGACATTATGTTGGACGAAAACAACATCGAAACCATCTTGGATAGCGGTGTTGACACCATCATTTTGCAAAAAGAAGACGTAGAAGACGACTACTCTATCATCTACAATACGCTTCAAAAAGACTCGACTTCGTCAGAAACGGAAGCGGTTCAGCACATCTACAAACAGTTGCGCGGCACCGAACCACCAGATGACGAAACAGCGCGTGGCATCATTGAAAAACTCTTTTTCTCTGACAAACGCTATAATTTGGGCGATGTAGGTCGCTACAAAATCAACCGTAAACTCGGTTTTGATACGTCGGAAAACACTTCAGTTTTGACTCGCGAAGACATTATCGCTATCGTTCGCTATTTGGTGAGTTTGATGAACCAAAAAGCAGAGATTGACGATATTGACCACTTGTCGAACCGTCGTGTACGTTCAGTAGGCGAACAGTTGTACGCACAGTTTGGCGTAGGTTTGGCGCGTATGTCACGCACCATTCGCGAACGCATGAACGTTCGTGACAACGAAGTATTTACGCCAATGGATTTGATTAATGCGCGAACTTTGTCGAGCGTTATCAACTCGTTTTTTGGTACTTCGCAGTTGTCTCAATTCCTTGACCAAACCAATCCGTTGTCAGAAATTACGCACAAACGTCGTATTTCAGCACTCGGACCCGGTGGTTTGAGTCGGGAACGAGCAGGTTTTGAGGTTCGTGACGTTCACTATTCGCACTACGGTCGTTTGTGTACCATCGAAACGCCAGAAGGTCCGAACATTGGTTTGATTTCAACGCTTTGCGTTCACGCGAAAATCAATAAAATGGGCTTTTTGGAAACCGCTTATCGGAAAGTAGAAGGCGGAAAAGTTCAAATGGACAATATCGAATTTTTGTCGGCAGAAGCAGAAGACCGTTTGCGCGTAGCGCAAGCCAACTCCACAGTTGCAACAGACGGAACATTCATTGATACCCAAATCAAAGGTCGTGAACATGGGGATTTCCCAATGCTTTCGCCCGATGATGTACAATATATGGACGTGGCACCAAACCAAATCGTAGGTGTTTCGGCTTCCATGATTCCGTTTTTGGAGCATGATGACGCAAACCGTGCGCTCATGGGGTCGAACATGCAACGTCAGGCTGTGCCGTTGTTGCGCCCACGTTCGCCGATTGTCGGTACAGGTTTGGAAGGAAAAGCAGCGCGTGACTCGCGTATGTTGGTCAATGCAGAAGCAGACGGCGTAGTAGAATATGTTGACGCAAATGAAATCGTGATTCGTTATGACCGTACCGAAGAAGACCAATTGGTGTCTTTTGAAGATGCGCGTAAAACGTATAAATTGACCAAATTCTTGCGTACCAACCAAGAAACCAGTATCAACCTAAAACCAATTGTCAGAAAAGGACAACGGGTGCAAAAAGGACAAATCCTTTGCGACGGTTACGGTACAGAAAAAGGTGAATTGGCACTCGGTCAAAACCTCAAAGTGGCATTTATGCCTTGGAAAGGTTATAATTTTGAAGATGCAATCGTAATTTCTGAACGAGTCGTTCAAGAAGATATTTTCACGTCGTTACACATCGAACACTTTGAACTCGAAGTGCGTGATACAAAACTCGGCGAAGAAGAATTGACTTCCGACATTCCAAACGTTTCAGAAGACGCAACAAAAGACCTCGACGAAATCGGTATCGTGCGCATCGGCGCATGGGTGCATGAAGGCGATATTTTGGTAGGTAAAATTACGCCAAAAGGCGAAACTGACCCTACACCAGAAGAAAAACTCCTCCGCGCTATCTTTGGTGACAAAGCAGGCGACGTGAAAGATGCTTCGCTCAAAGTGCCGCCATCAACACACGGCATCGTCGTAGGAAAACAGTTGTTCGCTCGTGCGAAAAAAGACAAAGTCGAGAAAGAAAAAGAAGCATTGGCAATTGAAAAACTTGACGCTGAACACGCCATCAAACTCAATGAGTTGAAAACCATTTTGATTGACAAATTGTCGGGATTGGTGAAAGACAAAGCGAGTGAGCATGTGAAAAGTATTTATGGCGAACAAGTATTGCCAAAAGGTACGAAATTCACCGCAACCGTGTTGCGCGATATGGATTATGCAACCGTTGACTATGTTAATTGGACCAACGACAAACACCTCAATTCATTGATTTCTCGATTGTTGCACAACTATTCGATTAAAGTAAATGAAGAATTGGGTCGTTATAAACGTGAAAAATTCAATATTTCTATCGGCGACGAATTGCCTGCGGGCGTATTGAAATTGGCGAAAGTTTATATTGCTAAAAAACGTAAATTGCGGGTAGGTGATAAATTGGCGGGTCGTCACGGTAACAAAGGTATCGTTTCGCGCATCGTTCGAGCAGAAGACATGCCTTTCTTGGAAGACGGAACACCTGTGGACATCGTTTTGAACCCGTTGGGCGTACCTTCGCGTATGAACTTGGGACAAATCTTTGAAACCGTTTTGGGTTGGGCTGGCGAAAAAATTGGGATGAAATTTGCAACCCCAATTTTTGACGGCGCAAGTCTCGACGAAATTGATGAGTGGGTTCAAAAAGCTGAATTGCCTAAACTCGGGCAAACGCACCTCTTTGACGGCGAAACGGGCGACCGTTTCCACCAACAAGCAACGGTGGGCGTTATCTATATGTTGAAACTTTCTCACATGGTAGATGACAAATTGCACGCCCGTTCGGTCGGACCTTACTCCCTCATCACGCAGCAACCACTCGGCGGTAAAGCACAGTTTGGTGGTCAGCGTTTCGGTGAAATGGAAGTTTGGGCGTTGGAAGCATTCGGCGCAGCAAATATTTTGCAAGAGTTGTTGACTATCAAATCAGATGATATTGTCGGTCGCGCAAAAGCATACGAAGCCATTGTAAAAGGCGACGCATTGCCAGAATCTAATATTCCTGAATCATTTAATGTATTGGTTCACGAATTGCGCGGTTTGGCACTCGACATCAGATTTGAATAATTTTGATAATACGCCTACTTTTTTTGTTTTTATTTTTTAAAAAAACAAAAAAGTGGACGAAAATAGCCCCCCCCCAGTATAAAACCCATTTTTGATGCATTTTTGAAAAAAATAGCTCAAAAATGGCTTGGATACTGGGGGGTAGGTTAAAAACTAAAAAATGAGTTTCAAAAATGTTTTTTTTATAATTATTTTTAAAAATATTTTATAAAAAAAAGGATTTCATTTTTTAGATGAAAAAAAATTTTTAGATAGAATTTAAAACTTTTTTTGATATATGTCAACTTTGAAAAAAGTGCAAAATTTGGGCAACGTTCGGTCGAATACTTCATTCGATAGCATCACGATTAGCCTTTCTTCGCCCGACGAGATTTTAGAACGCTCGTATGGTGAAATTTTGAAACCCGAAACCATCAACTATCGCTCGTACAAACCCGAGCGCGATGGTCTTTTCTGCGAACGCATTTTTGGTCCCGTTAAGGATTACGAATGTTATTGTGGAAAATATAAGCGTATTCGCTACAAAGGCATCGTTTGTGACCGTTGTGGCGTAGAAGTGACGGAGAAAAAAGTTCGTCGCGAACGCATGGGACACATCAAATTGGTGGTTCCAGTTGTACATATTTGGTTTTTCCGTTCTTTGCCTAATAAAATCGGCTACTTGTTGGGTTTGTCAAGCAAAAAATTGGAAGGTGTTATTTATTACGAGCGTTATGTAGTCGTCAATCCAGGTGTAAAATCTGCTGACGGTGTGGCAAAACTCGACCTTTTGACGGAAGAGGATTACCTCGAAATCATTGAGGCATTGCCAAAAGAAAACCAAATGCTCGACGATATGCACCCCGACAAATTTGTTGCAAAAATGGGCGCAGAGGCAGTTTATGACTTGTTGTTGCGCACCAATTTGGACGAATTGTCGTACCAATTGCGCGACCAAGCGGCTACCGAAGGTTCACAACAACGCAAATCGGAAGCTTTGAAACGTTTGCGCGTCGTGGAAGCCTTCCGCGAAAGCCGTGAAAGCAGCAAAGAAAATCGTCCAGAATGGATGATTATCCAATATTTGCCAGTCATTCCGCCAGAATTGCGTCCGTTGGTTCCGCTCGATGGCGGTCGTTTTGCATCTTCGGATTTGAACGATTTGTATCGTCGCGTCATCATTCGCAACAATCGTTTGAAACGTTTGCTCGAAATCAAAGCTCCAGAAGTTATCTTGCGCAACGAAAAACGTATGTTGCAAGAAGCGGTGGATTCGTTGTTCGATAACTCACGTAAATCTAATGCCGTTAAAGCAGAAGGTGGTCGTGCGTTGAAATCGTTGTCCGACGTTTTGAAAGGTAAACAAGGTCGTTTCCGTCAAAACTTGTTGGGTAAACGTGTGGATTATTCGGGTCGTTCGGTAATCGTCGTAGGTCCAACCTTGAAATTGCACGAGTGCGGTTTGCCAAAAGACATGGCATCAGAGTTGTTCAAACCGTTTATTATCCGTAAATTGATTGAACGCGGCATCGTGAAAACGGTAAAATCCGCTAAAAAATTAGTTGACCGTAAAGACCCCGTCATTTACGAGATTCTCGAAAATATTTTGAAAGGTCACCCCGTCATGCTCAACCGTGCGCCGACGTTGCACCGTCTTTCGATTCAGGCATTCCAGCCGCGATTGATTGAAGGTAAAGCGATTCAGTTGCACCCGTTGGTTTGTTCTGCCTTTAATGCGGACTTTGACGGTGACCAAATGGCGGTTCACGTGCCACTCAGTCACGCCGCAATTTTGGAAGCACAGGTTTTGATGTTGGCATCGCACAACATTTTGAATCCGCAAAACGGAACGCCTGTTACACTTCCATCTCAGGACATGGTCTTGGGCTTGTATTATTTGACAAAAGAACGTCGTTCTATCCCTGAAAATCCCGTAAAAGGTGAAGGACGCAAATTTTATTCGGCAGAAGAAGTCATCATTTCGTATAACGAACATCAAGTTGACCTTCACGCACCGATTAAATGTCGCGTAAAAGTAGAAGAAAACGGCAAAATCGTTACTCGTTTGATTGACACCACCGTTGGTCGCGTCATGGTGAATGAAGTGGTTCCAAAACAAGTTCCATTTATCAACGTTTTGTTGACAAAAGGCAACTTGCGTAACGTTATCGGTGACGTAATTCGCCGAACTACGTTCAACGAAACCGCAGACTTTTTGGACGCTATCAAAGAAATTGGTTTCTATTGGGCATTTAAAGGTGGTTTGTCATTTACGTTGGGCGACTTGGTCAATCCAACGGTGAAAGATGCCGCCCTCGTCACAGCACAAGGAGAGGTTGATGAAGTTTGGGACAACTACAACATGGGGCTTATCACCAGCAATGAGCGATATAACCAAGTAATTGACAAATGGACATTCGCCGATAATAGAATTACTGATGTGTTGATGAAAGAATTGGCGGCGCACAAACAAGGTTTCAACTCGGTATTTATGATGTTGGACTCAGGTGCGCGTGGTTCTAAACAACAAATCAAACAGCTTTGCGGTATGCGGGGCTTGATGGCAAAACCGCGTAAGTCGGGTGACACAGGGGCTTCGATTATCGAAAACCCAATCTTGTCAAACTTCTTGCAAGGCTTGTCGGTATTGGAATACTTCCTTTCTACGCACGGTGCGCGCAAAGGTTTGGCGGATACGGCTTTGAAAACAGCCGATGCAGGTTACTTGACACGCCGTTTGGTGGACGTTTCACAAGACGTAGTCGTTCGTGAAGAAGACTGTCACACCTTGCGCGGTATCACCCTTTTTGCTATCAAAGAAGGTGACAAAGTCATTGACCCACTCAACAATCGTATCAAAGGACGCTATATTTTGCACGACGTTTTCAATCCAGAAAACGACACCTTAATGTTGGCAGCAGGTGAATTTGTAACCGACGACATGGCAATGGAAATCGAAAAAGCAAATGTCGAAGAAGTTACCCTTCGTTCGGTATTGACTTGCGAAGCCAAACGCGGTTGTTGCGCAAAATGTTACGGACGAAACTTGGCAACAGGACGTATCGCAGAAAAAGGTGACGCAGTGGGCATCATTGCAGCACAATCTATCGGGGAACCGGGTACACAGTTGACACTCCGAACCTTCCACACTGGGGGTACGGCGGTAACGTCAAAACAAGAGTCAGAATTGGTTGCAAAATCAGCTGGACGCATTGAATTTGACGACATCACAACTGTTCCTTACACAACCGATGACGGCGTAGAAGCAGACATCGTTATCTCGCGTATCGGTGAGTTGAGAATGTTAGACCCTAAAACGGGTAAAGTATTGTCTTCTAACAACGTACAATACGGTTCAACGATGTTCTTTAAAAACGGACAAGAAGTGCAACGTGGCGACAAAGTTTGTGAATGGGACCCGTTCAACGCGGTTATCATTTCCGAGTATGCAGGTGCCATTCAGTTTGACGGCATCGAAGACGGTGTAACCATGCGCGAAGAGCGTGACGAAGCAACAGGTTTCT
>JBJOPA010000157.1:0-7817 GCA_046051005.1 Bacteroidota bacterium | reverse complement strand
GGGAATCCGCATATTCAAGGTAATTTTCTCTAATGAAATAGGGTTTATGTATGATTCATTTTTCAAATAAACCAAAATAAATATTCCTTTGATGGAGAAAAATATATGCCAAAAAATCTTTTTTTGAATGGAAAACCGATAAATATGAAAAAAAACCGCTTTCCGTAAAAAAAATACCGTTTTATACTGGGGGGGGGCTTTTTTTGTAAATAGATGACGCAAATTTTTAAATTTTCCTTACCTTCGCCCACCTTTTTGAGGCGTTTCAATTTTCATTGATTTACATTTTAATTTTTAATATTTTTTATCGCAATCATGCAATCTTCTAAAAAAGCGATGCCTGCCTACTTTCAAAACCTTGATGGCTTGCGTTTTATTGCTGCCTTTTTTGTCATCATTGGGCATTCTCAATCTGTTATCATCAAAAATTTAGATATAAATCCATACGTCCATTTTGCGGATAAATTGGCGAGTTTTGGCGTTGATTTTTTCTTTGTGTTGAGTGGTTTTCTCATCAGTTTTTTGTTATTTGAAGAGTTGGAAACGACGGGAACCATTCATGTACGAAAATTTTATGTGCGACGAATCCTGCGTTTGTGGCCCCTCTATTTTCTGTTTAGCTTCGCTTCTATCTTGACGGCGAGCTATTTTGTGCAGACTTTGGGGCTGTTGGACCGTCCGCAATCGGGCTATGAAATGACTCAAAATTTTACTTATACGTCGCTATTTAGCACCAATTTTCAGATTTTGATAGGCATGAATTATCCTGGTTCCTACACGATTGGACATTTTTGGTCGTTGAGTGTGGAAGAACAATTTTACTTGATTTGGGCTCCGTTGATGTTTCTTTTCCGAAAAAACGTCTTGATTTTGGTGTATTCGATGATAGGAATTGGCTTGATTACCACTTTTTGGGAATTTGACATTTATAAAATTTGGTATAAAGACAACGCACACATGGCGACTTATTATTCTACGTATAGTCGTTTTTTGTTCTTCGGTTTGGGCGCATTATTTGCCCATTATATTCAAAAAAAAGGTGTTGCAAATGCCTTTTATCGTTTTCCCAGAAAAAGCCACAATCAAATTGTTCAATTCCTAATTTTGGCGGGCATTGCAGACTATTTGTTTAGTCCTGTCTATGCGCCACACAATTTTGAAAGATTGGTGAATGCAATTTTATCCGTACTTTTAGTTGGCGCAGCGATTATTCCAAAAGAAAATATTTTGAATTTAGAATATCCAATTCTCAAATATTTGGGTAAAATTTCTTTTGGAATTTATGTTTTTCACTTTCTTTCCATTCGTTTGATGTGGTTTGCATTAGAGAAAATAGAAATAAAAGGAACCGCTTTGTACACGTACTTGCCTGCGGGCGCGACGATTCTTTCCATCGGATTTGCCGCTATTTCCTACCAATTTGTCGAAAAATGGTTCTTGAAACAAAAAGAAAAATTCAAATTTCAGTAATTTTTTTTAGAGAAAAATCATGATTTAAAGTTCTATTTTTGTTCCGTCGCCAATATCCACAAGCCATGCGTCGCAACCCATTTTTTGCATCGCTTCCACGACTTGCTCACCTCGCGCAGGCGCGTACACAAACACGCAACCGCCGCTTCCAGAACCATTTATTTTGCCGCCCAACGCGCCCACTTCCAGCGATTTTTCTAGGATTTTATCAATTTTCGGCGTAGAAAGTTTCAAATCATCTCTCAAATATTGTTGATGCTTTTGCAAAAGATTTCCAAATTTTATATCGTCTAAAACATTTTTTTCTAACATTTTTTTTGCTTTCTGACAAATATTTCTATTTCTGAGCGTACCCCCCAGTATCTGACGCTCTTCTTTGGTCAATATATTTTTTTGCGTTTCAAAATCTTTAATTTTTAGTTCCGCCAACGAAAATTTCCATTTTTTTTCTTCATACTTTTGACGGATATTTGCCATGTGTTTTTTGATGCGCAAGTGATTTCCAAACGGGTCTTTAGGCTGCATGGAATTGATTAACACCAATTTTCCGAGTTTCGGAACAAGCGGCGTGACGGCAATTTTGGGTTCAGATTCCAAATAAATTACCCGTCCAATTGCCGTTGAATATTGGTCCATCATGCCAATTGGCTCGCCAAATTCTAAAACTTCGGCTTCATACGCCCATTCTCCCAACGTTTTGGTATCTATACTTGGCGATTGGTCGCTCGTTTTCACCAAAAAATGAAGCCACGCCACCATCAAAGCCGATGAACTTGACGTGCCTGCATCAATTGGAATTTTGCCATTAACATTACAAATCGCGCCTTTTGAAAACGTCAAACCTTTGCGACGAACGACATTAAACGCGCTCCGAAAATAGTCTCGCGGGCGCGTATAGACAACAGGCGCGTCCGAAAAATCGAACGATTCTTGTTGTTTTACGTCGGGCAAATCAATTTTGAAGGTCAATTTGTCCGTTTTTTCGCCTGAAATATAAACGCGCAACGAAATTGCCGCCGCAATGACAGGCAAACCCAAATAATCTTGATGCTCGCCAAACAAGCAAATTCGACCCGCCGTAGAAACGGTGAGCGTATTTTGAGGATTCATATTTTATTTTTTCTGATTAAATTTTTAACAATTTCAAGTCTTCGTATATCAATTCTCTTTCAATTTTATCGGGCAATTGTCCAAAATGTCCGAGTTTGATTTCTGCCATTCGTCTGCCAGACATGGCGGATTCTAATAATCCGTATCCGTCCAATCGCGCCGTCAAATAGCCCGACCAAAAAGCGTCGCCCGCGCCAGTCGTGTCTTTGACTTCGACGGGTCGAGCGGGCAAAAAATGGCGTTCGTGGGCATTGGCGACCAAACAACCGTCGCCGCCAAGCGTTACACATGCTTCGCGTGCGCCAAAATCAAGCAAAATATCGGCAGCTTCGTTGGCATCGGTCAATTTTTTCTGAAAAAGGCGTTCAAAATCAACTTCGCTCATTTTCACAAATGCGCCGCCCGAAATATATTTTTTGACAATTTGTTGCGCTTCGGTTCTGTTTTTCCAAATTTTTTGCGCGTAATTTGCATCAATCGAAAGCGTACAACCCAACTCAACAGCACGTTGGGCGGCTTTCAAAATATTGGTCTGCGCAGGACGTTTGGACAATCCAAAACAAGTCGTATGAAAAATTGATGTATTCATCAATACTTCATCTGATAGTTTTTTCAAGGAAATTTCCGCATCTGCGCCGCGATAGGCTTCAAAATTTGACACCGTTTTGGAGCGCGTAACGAGGATAAGCGTCGTCGGTTTGGTACTTTTTTCTATAAATTCGCAATCAAAATTGGCATTTTGAAGATAACGAATTAAAAAATCGCCTAAATCGTCGTTGCCTACGCAGGCGACAAGTTTTGCGTTGTTGCCGAGTCGCGCCATGTTCATGCAAAGATTGGCGGGGCTGCCGCCTGGAATGCGACGAAAGTTTTCGACATCGTCAAAATGGTCTGCAAAGTCGGTTGAAATCATGTCAATCAACATTTCGCCGACGGAAAGTACATCAATGGTGCGATTTCTCATTAAAAAAAAATAGATATGTTGTTAATAATTTTTTGATTTTCAAGGGCAAAAACCTTTGTAAATTGGGTGGAATACTGGGGGGTAGTCATTTACGGCTCAAAAATACAAATTGTTCTCATATTCTTATTTCCCTCTTAAAATTATTCCAAAAAAAGTTAAACATTTTTTTTTATTTAATTTTTTATTGGTTTATCAAAAAATCACATAAAATTGATGTTGTAAAACATTAGAAAACTTATATTTTTTTTCTTTGGCGTTCGTATTTTCAATTTTAGTTAAATTTGCGTTAAAATATTTTTTTTTCGTTTCAAAATCCCACCTTTGCGTCAAAATAATCGTTTATAAATCAATCGGAAGCCCCCCCCCAGTATATTTGCTTCAAAACTATTAAAAATCACTTTTAAAAAATAATTTTTATGAAAAATAATTTGAAAATCAAACTGTTTTGGATTTTTTCTACGTGTTTTGGATTCTTTTTGAATGCGCAAACCGACGCTGCGCCCGCTCGCACGCGAGTGAAATGGGGCGACACCTACGAAACACGGTCGGGAACCAATATTTCAAAAATTGTGATGACTCAAAACGGCGGATTCTACGTCTTGCGCACCAAAGCTCCGAGCGGGTTTCGATTGGGCGGCGGCGGCAGCACCAAAGTGGTGATGGAATATTATGACCAAAATATGCGCCTCAAAAAAGGGCGCGAACTCGAACTCGAATACAAGGGAAAAGACCGCGAATTTAAGGACGTAATCGCTACCAACGACGGAAAAATGTATTTATTGACCCATTTTTATAACCAAAAACAACAAATTACGTATCTTTTTGCGCAGCAAATTGACAATGAAAATTTGACGCTTTCCGACAAAATCGAAAAAATTGCGGAGCAAGAAGGCAAAAATAAAGATAAATTAGACTTGTTTGGCTACACGCTTTCGCCTGATAGTTCAAAAATTTTAATCTATTCGCGCCCCATCGAACGCACCGATAAAGTGGAAAAAGAAGAATATTCTATTAGTATTTTTGATAATAAAATGACGTTGGATTGGGAAAAAATATTGACCCTTCCCTACCCTTCCGACCGTTTTAATATCGAGGAAATGCAGGTGGACAATGCGGGCAACGTATTCACATTAGGCATCATCTATCGCGAAGGCGCAACGCGACTCAAACGCGGTGGAAAACCGACTTATGAATACGATTTGGTGGCTTTTATGAAAAATGCTGACAAACCAAAAGAATATAAAATCGGAAATGAAAACGAATTTATCACCGATTTAACGTTCCGACCTACGCCAAATGGCGAGATTGTGTTGGGCGGTTTTTATTCCGAAAAAGGCACTTTTTCGATAAAAGGAACCTGTTATTTTCGCCTCAATCCTGTGACGGAGTTATTTGGCGCGACGCAAAAAAGCCCATTTTCACTTGATTTTATGACAACACATTTGAGTGAAAAAAATAAAGTAAAAGCCCAAAAAGCGGCGCAAAACAACGACCCCACCGACGACCGCGAGCTATACGACTACGCCCTAAACGACCTCGTTGTGCGACCCGATGGCAGCGTTTTGGTGGTGGCAGAGCAGTATTTTTTAGAAGAACAATATCAAAACAACAATAACAATGGCTTTGGAAGTGGTTTGTATGGAAATCGCGGTTTTTACGACCCATATTATTCCAGCGGAATATATGGCAATAACTTAAACACCCGACGAGATTTTATTTTTCATTATAACGATATTATTGTTGTAAATTTGGACAAAGAAGGAAAACAGGTTTGGGCTTCGCAAATTCCCAAAAATCAAGCGACGATGAACGACAATGGTTTGCTTTCGTCTTTCGTGATGGCGGAATCGGAAGGGAAATTGCATTTTATTTTCAACGACAATGCCCGAAATTTTGCGAAAAAAGGAGGACAAAAGACGTATCGCTACAATTTTTCCAACAACAGCGATGCGATGGTAGTGATGGCAACGTTAGACGCTGACGGCAAAATGGAACTCAAACCATTGTTTAACGACGACGCGGCGGGCGTGAGTACGCGACCAAAAATATGTCGGCAGGTCGGTAAAAATGCAATTGCTATTTATGGCGAACATCGAAATTCGTATCGTTTCGGTTTGGTGTTGACGCAATAAAAAAAGGATTGTGAATTTATAAAAAATCAAAAAAATTTGTCAAAAAAGGCAAAATATACTGGGGGGTGCGTTTTTTCCGCCCATTCATCAAAAAAAATCCTCGCGTATGTGATGTACATGCGCGAGGATTTTTGGTTTAAAAAATGAATAATATTAACGTATCAACGTAACATCACCTTTATAAATTTCGACCGAACCATCGCGGAACAAAACGGTAAAATAATAAATATAAACGCCACTTTCGACCTCCGAACCATTGAATGTTCCGTCCCAACCTTCTTCGGGTCGCGGCAAAAAGTTGTCTAATTCATACAATTTTGCCCCCCAACGATTAAAGATTTGGAAAGTCACAATTTTAGAGACTTCACTGTCCACCGACATCATAAATCGGTCATTATTTCCATCACCATTAGGCGAAAAAGTGGTCGGAACAAAAATTCTACGCAATTTTTCGACATCTAACGCAATTTCGCCAATCGCTTCGCAACCCGCCGAATCGCGTGCCACCAACCGATAAGTCGTCGAACGTGCAGGAATGGCAACGGCTTGCAAACAGGTGTCGCATCGCAATCCCGTTTTGGGGAACCATTCCCAACTTTTAGGTGTAAAATTGAATTGCGGCGGCATGAAATAAACGTCTCCGAGCGTCAAACGCACACGAGGTTCGTTGAAAGTAATGGTTCTCAACGGCGGTTGCGTCACTAAAATGGTATCATTTTTTTGACAGCCGTTTGCATCGCTGACGCTAAACACCAATTTTCCTGCCGAAATGCCCGACATCGAAAACGGAAATCTCGAAATGGGGCTGCCCGTCGCGCCCAACGTGAGGCGCAATGGCGGCGTTCCTCCGACGACCGAATCAATGCGCAATTGTCCATTATTGAAGCCAAAACATTGTGGCGACGTAATTTTCGAGACAGTTTTCAAGGCATTTGGCTCTGTTAACAAAGCGGAATCCGTTTTTGGACAGCCTCGCGCATCGGTAATCGTGACGACATAAAACCCTGCCGAAAGGCTTGAAATTTGGAGCGAATCGAATTTTCCATTCGACCAATTGACGCGATACGGCGACTGCCCACCCGTCCAAGCAACGCGCAATGCGCCTGTGGTCGCGCCTGCACACGCGACAGGCTGCAGGATTTGCAGATTTGTAGCGATTCCAGACGGAATGAGTTGCGTTTGGGTCACAATAATCGAGTCACAACCCACAGAATTGGTAAATCGTTGCGTCACAATTCCCGTGTCGGCGGGCACGCAAGATGTGCGTAAAATCCGAATAGAATCGCGCCGCAAAAGCGAAGTTTGACGAATGATAAGCGAATCGCAACCTGCCAAATTTTGTAACACAACGCGCACCAAGCCCGTATCACGCGGATTGCAAGTCGTAGAATATTGATACGTCGTGTCTTTTCGGCTCAATGAAAAGCGTTGAATGACCAAAGAATCGCACCCCCCAGTATTCACCAAATTTCTAACGGTCGTTACCGTGTCCGAAGGATTACAACGACTTAATATCGGTAAATAATTGGTGTCTCGACTGGAAAGTCTAAATCTTTGGATAACAATTGAATCGCAACCACTTGAATTGACTAAACTTCGTGTAGTCGTAGCCGTATCCGCAGGATTACAACGACTTAAAATTGGCAAATAATTTGTATCGCGATTTGACAAACGGAATCTTTGAACTACAATCGAATCACAACCGCTTGAATTGACTAAACTTCGTGTCGTAGTTGCTGTATCCGCAGGATTGCAACGACTTAAAATCGGTAAATAATTGGTGTCTCGACTTGAAAGTCTGAATCTTTGAATAACAATTGAATCGCAACCGCTCGAATTGACTAAACTTCTACTCGTTGTCGCCGTGTCCGCAGGATTGCAACGACTCAAAATCGGCAAATAATTAGTATCGCGATTAGAAAGTCTAAATCTTTGAATCACGATTGAATCGCAACCGCTCGAATTGACTAAACTTCTACTTTGAGTTATCGTATCGCTTGGATTGCAACGACTCAAAATCGGTAAATAATTGGTGTCTCGATTGGAAAGTCTAAATCTTTGGATAACAATCGAATCGCAACCGCTTGAATTGACTAAACTTCTTGTCGTAGTTGCTGTATCGCTTGGATTGCAACGACTTA
>JBJOPA010000156.1:0-5810 GCA_046051005.1 Bacteroidota bacterium | reverse complement strand
TCGAATCACAAACGCGGAAACAAATCGAATCCATACCCACCGTGATGCCGCGAACGGTAACGCAATTTGTCAATGGATTGAAAACCGCAGTCATGCGACTTGGTGTTGCACAAATATTGGTTACTGATTGAATACGTGTCAAACGGCTGAATGAACAACGAATCAACGTAGAATCAACAAAAACTTCATTAGAAAGACGGAAAGTTTGTCCCGCAGTTGGAACAATAATTGGATTTGGACGAACCGTAACTGTATAACGAATCGTATCGCAAACGCCCGTCGAATCACAAACACGGAAACAAATCGAATCAATGCCTTGCGTGATGCCGCGAACGGTAACGCAATTTGTCAATGGATTGAAAACCGCAGTCATGCGACTTGGTGTTGCACAAATATTGGTCACTGATTGAATACGCGTCAAACGGCTGAATGAGCAACGAATCAACGTAGAATCAACAAAAACTTCATTAGAAAGACGGAAAACTTGTCCAGATACTGGGGGGGGGGTATTTTGACGCACCACAACCCGATAATAAACGGTATCACAAATTCCAGACGAATCACAAATTCGTAAACAAACCGAATCCGTACCCACCGACAAACCGCGAACGGTCGCGCAACGGTCAACAGGATTTAAAGAAAAAGTCACCCGCGTAGGCATACCGCAAAGACTGGTTACACTCGCAGGGCGCGTAAAACGAGTAAAAGAACAACGGAAAACCGTTGAGTCCACAAAAATTGTATCGTTATATCGAACCGTCGTGCCGACCAATGGCGCATTGGGGCGAACCGTCACGGTGTAACGAATGGTATCACAAACACCCGCCGAATCACAAATGCGATAACAAACTGAATCCGTACCCGCCGTAATGCCGCGAACGGTCAAACAATTGGTCAATCGGTTGAAACTCACGGTCATGCGCGAGGGCGTGGCGCAAATATTGGTCACAGACTGGATGCGCGTCAAGCGACTCACCGAGCAACGAATCAACGTAGAATCCACAAAAACTTCATTATTAATCCTAAATGTCTGCCCAAATACTGGGGGGGTGCTATCGCGCACCACATTGACGATTAAATAAGTCGTATCGCAAACGCCGAACTGGTCGCAAAAACGCAAACATGCCGTATCTTGCCCAACGGCGGTGCCATTGTAGCTGATACAAATGCCCGAAGGCGTTTGGAAAGTAGCAAAACTGGTGGTGCGGGCGCAAAAATTTCGGGTCGGCTGAATGCTGCCCAACAATTGGCTCGCATCGACACAATAAGTTCCCGAACCGCCCAAAGTGACGGTGCGGCGAACGGTGTCAGGTGCAACACAAGCCGCATATAATTTCACGGTGTCGCGGTCGCCCGTCAACCGATTTTCTGCAATGAAAAAGTGAACGCCCACAGGTGCGCGAAAACGCAAACCTCGATAGAGCAAACCTGGATTGTAACAAACCTGATTTCGCCCGCCTCGCGTGAGACCCACAATATTTTGACAACCATACGTCGTGCCGCCAGAGGCAATACCATAAATCAGTTGTGCCGCCGAATCTAATTGCCAGTTGCCGCTACGGTCCCAACGATTCATCGAATCGCGCAACACATTGAGGTTTGGAAAAAACATCGAAAACGTTCTACTGTTCACCGCCCAAGAATCTAACCGAAATGGTCCGCGTTCGCCGTCTTGAAACAAAACGAGGTACGAATAGGCGTGAATCGTATCAATTCGACAAGGATTGAACGCGCCCGCAAACGGTACGCCGTCCAAATAGAATCGAAAATTGTCAATATCTTCGTAAGTGATGCTATCAATACACATCGCAATGCCACCTGCGCAATCCTGAGATTGAACGAAAATGGAATCTTGACGGATAAAATTAGACTGTGCGTTCAAGCTGCGAACACAACAAAGCAACAATAGCGTTTGAAATAAAAGTAAAAGCTTTTTCATAGACTTCTTTTAAAAAAGTGCAAAACAGGGCTAAAGTGGGTGAATAAACAAACGATACAAACCCAAAAACAAGGCAAGTGCAAGTACCGAAGGCATTTTTTTAGTTCAAATATCAATATAAAGTAGTATCTAAAAATCGTGCCAACACAAAAAAAGCACCACACCCGCCGCGTGGAAAGGTAGAAAATGAAAAAAAACGAGGAGAAACATTTGAACATGGGTCGCAAAGAAAGAAGTCCGTAGCAACGCACTTTTGTTAGGTATCTCGATAGTATGACGGATTAATATTTTTTAACAAATATCAAAACCGCAAGGCAAAGTTAGGAAGAAAACAACGATAGTTGTATCTAAAAAGTCTTAAAAATTTAAATATTTTTTATTAAAATGTATTTTTTCTGTTACGATTGGTAAGCAGACAAGACGAGTTTTGGAAACCAATAATTTTCCATCGTCGTATTTTTACGATTCACGTCCGACCAGTTTTCGGCAGTGGATTGCAGCAAACTCACGCCGCAAGTGGGCATGTTGACAATCACTTTTTCCGCAAATTGGCTCACGAAATACGTCAACGTGGGGTTGTGTCCAAACAAAAAAGCCGTATTTTTCGCAGCGTCCAATTGCCCGATGACATAAAAAATATCCGACAAATCCGCTTCATAAATATCCGATTCAATGTGCAATTTTTCAGCAGATTGACCAAATGCCGTAGCGAAAAATGCCGCCGTCGTGCGGGCGCGGGTCGCCGAACTGCTCATCAATTGGACTTCGGCGGGCAACGTTTGGAGTTCGTTGGTCAGCACATTTTTCAGCAATTCCGCCATCAACGGCGCGTCGTGAAAACCACGTTCAGAAAGCGGTCGGTCGTGGTCGCGCAAACCCGCGTGAGACCAATCCGATTTGGCATGACGAACAATAAATAAATTTTTCATCTTATTTCTTTTTTTAAATTATTTTGCAAAACTACAACATTCACGCTTGGATTGGAGCAAAAGTAGCGTATAATTTGGGATTTCTACGGTTTTTTTTTGATAGGCTTTATTTTTGATTCAACGGAGATTTGGGCGCGTTGGTCTAAAAAAACCCCATTTTCAAGAACTTTTTTTTGTTTTATCCCGTTTCAAAACGGTATTTAATTTTTATTTTAACAACCTAAAAAAATGTTTATTTATGAGTTTTTTAAAACGTTTAATGAATCCAAATCCGATTTCAGTTGATTTGATTTTGATTGCCCGAATCGTCGTGGGCGGTTTTTTCATCTGGCACGGCAGAGAGCTTTTTAGCGGACAGGCGATGAATGGTTTTGCGAGTTATTTGGAAAAATTAGGATTTCCGCAGACTTTGTTGATGGCTTATTTGCGAACGGGAGCCGAACTTTTTGGCGGAATTATGCTCGTTTTAGGGCTTTTCACGCGATTGGGCGCGTTTCTCATCATGTTTACGATGTTGGTTGCCGTTTTCACCGCCCATCTTGGGCGACGGAGAAACGCCGTTTATCTACGCAATTTTCTGTTTGACCATCATGTTGATGGGCGCGGGAAAATATTCGCTCGACGCTTATTTTAACGAAAAATCCAACTAATTTTTTTCGGGATTTGGTGGTTAATCTTGCCCTAAAAATCAATGATTAACCACCAAAAACCCCATTTATACTGGGGGGGGCATATTTTTATCCGTTTTTTCAAAAAATTATTCTCTTGGAAATCCAAATCTTTTGTCGAACAAAAAAGTGGTGTCCGTCAAGGTCAATAAAAAAGAAATGAGTTCTGTTTTTTCATTTTCGTTCAATACAATTGGGGTTTTTAATTTATTTGTTGTGGCATAATGATTGACCACTTGACGCAACTTTTTGAATCGCCCGTCGTGCATGTACGGGAACGTAAATTGCACATTTCGCAATGTCGGAACTTTAAATTTATAGGCATCTTCTGGATTTTGGGTCACGTTTTTTCTGCCCTCATCGTTCAACGTCGTGTCCACCGACAACCCATTTTTTTCAAACCCTTGATTCGTAAAAAGTGGTTCGGGATGACAAGTCGCGCAATGGGTTCTGAACAATTGTAAGCCCTTTGTTTCTTGTTCCGAGAATGCACCACCCGATTCGTTTCTCATGTGTTTGTCATATTTGGATTGATAAGAATTGAGTTGTAACAAAAACTGTGAAAACGCCAACAACATTCGTTGTCCCGTCACCAAACTATCTGCAAAAGCCCTGTAAAACAAGGTTTTATATTTTACAGAATTATTTAATTTTTTGATAACATTTTCCAATTTTTCGTCCATTTCGGCGGCGTGTTGGAGGGGCGCGAGGGGCAACATGTCAAGATGATTGACGGCTCCGTCCCACATAAAATATTTGTTCCAAGCCAAATTCATAATCGTCATGCTGTTTCGCGTACCGATTTTCCCATCAATTCCATGACTCAAATCATGGTCAACATGCGTAAAACCTGTTGCTTGCAAATGGCAACTTGCGCAAGAAATCGTGTTGTCTCTCGACAAAATGGGGTCGTAAAACAGGTTTCTTCCCGCTTCAAAACCTTCTTTTGTGAGCGGATTTTTGGAAAAATCATAGACGGGTTTCACCCAACCTTCGGGAATTTCTATCGGATTGGGCGTGGTTTTCGTTTGCTGAAACGCGAAAGAAAAGCCGCAAAAAAAAGTAAAAAAAATATAATATTTTCTCATTTTTCGATTGAAAACATTTGCACGCTGTTGTTCGCCAATTCGAGGGCTTCTCGACTTGGAATCATGACATTGTATTGCGACGCGAGGTGAAGATTTTCAAAAAATTTAGAAATTTCAACTTTCAAACGCCCCCCCCCAGTATAATCCCCCCCCGAAGGGAGGGAGAAGTCTAATTCGACCGTTTTCAGGGCATTGAAGGGCGGCAAATAGCCCCCAATATGAAACTGAAACGCTTGTTTACGCGCTTTGGATTGGGGACTTTTGCCTTCAATTTTTAGATTTATGTAGCCACTTTGCCACGACCAATACATGCCATTTTGCGGGTCTAAATCTCCGCCCAATGCACCCGACACATTGGTCAAACTGTCAATTCCGATATTAAAACGAATTTTTTTTATATTTTTAATCTCACATTTTGGCAAGGCAATTTTCAACGTTTGGGCATCAAAAACGTCCACCAAATGCGCTTTTTGGGGGTCGAAAATGGTTGTCCCGTCTTGCATTTCAAATTGAAAATTAGAGAGATAAAAACGAATATTTTCAAACAAAATGCTATCCCCATTTTTGCTTACAAACCACGTTTCTTCGGCAATAATTTTGTCGTCAAAAACGGGTAAAATTGTCAATTGCGCCCTACTTTTTCCTGCAAAAGCGAGCGCAATTGTCCAAATGAATATTTTTTTCATCTTTTTATCACTTTTCAACCACCACTTTGCGCGTAATTTGGGCGTTGCCGCTTGATATTTTCACCAAATAAGTTCCCGCATACAAATCTTGCGTATCGAAATAGGCAATCGTGCTGCCTTTGTTGATTTGCGTAGATTTTACCATTTTTCCAAGCACATCAAATAATTCAATTTTATAATCTTCACGCACCAAATCACCCATTTGAATGGCAATTAAATCCGCACTTGGATTGGGGAAAACGTTGATTTTAAGGTTTTCCAAATTCACTTCACTTGTACCTGTTTTAACATAAGTCGTTACAGTTTCCGTAATCGAAGTCACTTTACTTGCCGCCACAACGCCATAAAAATTGGGTCCAACGACATACGGATAGACCGAATTCCAGTTGGCATCAACGGTTGCAAAATAGCAATAAATGCCGTTTGGATATTCGGGTGTTACGCAAACGCGACCGTTGTGTTCGTCTAAATACGAAGGGTCGGCGAGGTGCGCAATGTAT
>JBJOPA010000155.1:0-11115 GCA_046051005.1 Bacteroidota bacterium | reverse complement strand
AATTTATATTTTTAATTTAATGTCAATAATTTTCGAGTCAAAAATGGATTACTTCCTTGATTTGGGGCGACTTATACTGGGGGGTAGCCTTTTTTCAACCAAAAATTAATTTTTAAAATAAAATGCCCTCAAAATTTGTCTATATTTCAAGAATATACGTTATTTGCGACCTTGATTCATCGTATCAAATAAATTTTATTTTTTTATTAACGGACAACATCAATTGAAATGAAGTATTTTAGCCTATTTACCGACTTTGACATCAACTTGTTCAAAGCGGGTAAACATTATAAAATTTATGAAAAAATGGGTTCGCATATCGTCAGCGATGGTGCGGATTCGGGTGTCTATTTCTCGGTTTGGGCACCCAATGCGCGTGCCGTTTCGGTGATTGGCAACTTCAATTATTGGGACAGAACCGCCAACAAAATGAATGTCCGTCAAGATGGTTCAGGCATTTGGGAAATCTTTGTCCCAGAAATCGGAGAAGGCGAAACGTATAAATATTGCATTTTGACACCCGACGGAAATTGGGTCGAAAAAACCGACCCCTACGCATTCATGTGGGAAACGCCGCCCCGCACCGCCAGCATCGTTTGGGATTTGAAATATCAATGGAAAGACAGCGCGTGGCTTGCCGAACGCAATAAAAAAAGCGGAAAACCACAACCCATGAGCGTCTATGAAGTCCATTTAGGGTCGTGGCAACGCAATGCCTACGAGGGCAATCGCTCGCTCACGTACCGCGAAATGGCAGTCGAAATGGTGACTTATGTGAAAGAAATGGGCTTTACGCACATCGAATTTATGCCCGCGATGGAACACCCTTACGCGCCAAGTTGGGGCTATCAGGTGTTGGGTTATTTTGCGCCGACGAGCCGTTTTGGAACGCCACAAGATTTTATGCACCTCATCGAAAGTTTTCACGAAGCGGGCATTGGGGTCATTTTGGACTGGGTTCCGTCGCATTTTCCGATGGACGCGCACGGCATTTATCAATTCGATGGAACGCATCTCTACGAACATGCCGACCCGCGAAAAGGCTATCACCCCGATTGGAAAAGTGCCATTTTTAACTACGGACGCAACGAAGTTCGCTCATTTTTGATTTCAAATGCCTTGTTTTGGCTCGATAAATTTCATGCCGATGGCTTGCGCGTTGATGCGGTGGCTTCGATGTTGTATCTCGATTATTCCCGAAAAGAAGGCGAATGGATTCCAAATATCTACGGCGGCAACCACAATTTGGAAGCCATCGCGTTTATCAGAGAATTTAACGAAACCGTCTATTCAAATTTCCCCGACACGGTCACGATTGCCGAAGAATCTACGTCTTTCACGGGCGTTTCGCGCCCGACGTGGGAAGGCGGTTTGGGATTCGGTCAGAAATGGATGATGGGTTGGATGCACGACACGCTCACCTACATGAAACGCGACAGCATTCATCGAAAATGGCATCAAAACGAAATCACTTTTAGCGCGGTGTATGCCTTCACCGAAAATTTTATGCTCCCATTTAGCCACGATGAAGTGGTGTATGGAAAAGGCTCTTTGTTGACCCGAATGCCGGGCGATGAATGGCAAAAATTTGCAAATCTACGCGCCATGTACGGCTATATGTTCACCCACCCAGGCACGCGATTGATGTTTATGGGCTGCGAATTTGCGCAAGGCGGCGAATGGCAATTTGACGGCGCATTGGATTGGTGGTTGCTCGACTCGCGCTATCACAAAGGCGTGCAGACGTTGGTAAAAGACTTGAATGCGCTCAATAAAAATCAACCCGCCATCTACGAAAAAGGGTTTTCGCCCGAAGGTTTTGAATGGATTACGTTCGATGACAGCCAAAATTCGGTGATTTGTTATGTCCGAAAAGCGAAAAATGCGGACAAAATGTTGCTCGTCGTTTGCAATTTTTCTGCAAATACCATCGAAAATTATATGGCAGGCGTGCCGAAAGAAGGCGTTTGGAGAGAAATTTTGAACACCGATTCCGAAAAATATGGCGGCGCAAATGTCACCAACACATCGGATTTGAAAACCCATAAAATGACGCTCCACAATCGCGAACAAGTGTTGGGATTCCGATTGGCTCCTTTGGCGACGATGGTTTTTGAACTCGTGGAAATCAAAAAAGACGAACCCAATTTGCTCGCCGAAGCTGAAAAACCACGCCGTCGCGCCATGCGTACGAAAAAAGAAAATTGAAATAAAAATCATATATTTTTTTAAAATTATAAAAAAATAGGGATTAAAATCTCAAAAATATGGATTTGGGGATACCCCCCAGTATATCCGCCGATTTTTGGCAATTTCAGTCCCTATTTTATTTTAATTTGTCGGCTTTTGGATAAAAATGTTTTCAAAAATAAAGAAAAACGTTAATAACGTTTAAAATTTGAAAAAAAAAAGACCAAATCAGCGATGATGCAATTTTTTTTTACTTTTTTTGCGCTATTAAATCAAGTTTCAACTTTTTTGCAACTACATTTTCATAAAAAATTAACAACTTTTTGACTAACTCAACGGCTGAAAAAATCAGCGAACATCAGTAAAAAATTTAGAAAAAACAGGAAAAATTTATGAGTATTTTTATCAAAAAACAGCTTTCACAGCTTTTAATGCAAGCTGCGGATTCTGAAAAAGGATTGAAACGCACTTTGGGCGCGTGGAATTTGGTGGCATTGGGCATCGGCGCGATTATCGGGGCGGGTCTTTTTGTTCGCACGGCTTCGGCGGCTTCACAGGCGGCGGGTCCAGCGGTAACGTTGTCGTTCATTTTGGCTGCCGTAGGTTGTGCATTTGCAGGACTTTGTTACGCCGAGTTTGCGTCAAAAATTCCGATTGCGGGCAGCGCATATACGTATGCCTACGCGACGATGGGCGAAATTATTGCTTGGATTATCGGTTGGGCATTGATTATGGAATACGCACTCGGTGCGGCAACCGTTTCGATTGCGTGGAGCGAATATTTGAATAAATTACTGGGGGGGACTATTCCGCACGAGTGGTGTCATTCTCCTTTTGAAGGCGGCATCATGAACGTGCCTGCGCTCTTCATATTATTGGCTTTGACGATGTTGTTGATTCGCGGAACAGAAGAATCTGCGACCGTAAACGCCGTTATCGTCGCCATCAAAGTGGCAATTGTCTTGATTTTTATTGTGGTCGGCTATCAGTTTATCAATCCAGCCAATCATACGCCTTATTTCATTCCTGAAAATACGCCGCCTGTCATTGACCCTAAAACGGGAAAATTATTGATAGATTATAGCGGATTTTTCAAGCATGGCTATGGTGGTGTTGTTGGCGGTGCAGCGATTGTATTTTTTGCATTTATTGGTTTCGACGCAGTTTCGACGGCGGCACAAGAAGCGAAAAATCCTGCACGCGACATGCCAATCGGCATTTTGGGTTCGTTGGTCGTTTGTACCATTTTGTATATTTTGTTCGCACACGTATTGACGGGCGTTGCAAACTGGTCTGAATTTGCTGACCCTGCAAAAGGTCGCGAAGCATCGGTTGCCTACGCAATTTCGGCGCACATGCCGGGCTACGAATGGTTGGCTACGGCGGTGACGGTGGCAATTTTGGCGGGCTTTTCGTCCGTTATTTTGGTGATGTTGATGGGTCAAAGCCGTGTGTTCTATTCGATGTCGCAAGATGGTTTGTTGCCAAAAGCGTTTTCTGAATTGCACCCACGTTTCCGCACGCCGTTTAAATCAAACTGGATTTTGTTTATTTTTGTAGGCTTGTTCGCGGCATTTGTACCGGGCAATGTGGCAGGAGATTTGACATCGTTCGGCACGTTGTTGGCGTTTGTGTTGGTAAGTTTGGGCGTTTTGATTATGCGCCGAGACGAAAATCGCGGCAAAACTACCGTTGCAACGGGTTTCCGCACGCCATTGGTTCCGTTGGTTCCGATTTTGGGCGCGGTGATTTGTTTGGGAATGATTGTCGCATTGGACATGGTGACGCTTGTTTCTGCTGCCGTTTGGATGGCAATTGGTTTGGCTGTTTATTTCGGATATAGCCGATACACCAGCAAATTGCAAACGGGCGAAGACGCTAATACTTTGGATTAAACTTATAAATAAATAAGTTTGTTGATAAAAAAAAATCCACTTTGCATTTCTGCAAGGTGGATTTTTTTTTATCTTGAAAAAGTGCGTGTTATTGATTTTTTTTGTAATTTCGCATCTGACTTTTTTTCATATCAAGGTTTCAAACTCAAAATATACTGGGGGGTGGCATTTTTTAGCATCGAAAATTGGCGAAACATCGAAAAACGGGGCATCGAACTGCAAAGTCAGTTTTGGGCTTCGCGTCCCGTGCGTACGGGCGTGGATTTGCTCGACCGTCATTCGTTGGCGGGTTTTCAAGGTGTTTCGATTGGTGAAATCATGCGATTTTTGCTCAAAGAAATCAACATGGCGCATCTCGTTTTTCGGGCAAATTCTATTGCGTTTACGTTTTTTTTGTCGCTGTTTCCTTTGTTGATTGTCATCGTCGGTCTCATTCCGTATTTGCCCGTCGAACAAAAACCTTTGTTGGCGCAACTCGACCAATACATCACCCAACTCATGCCCAACCGAACGGGCGAATGGCTGTTCGATACGCTCAAATTTTTCTTAAACAACAAGCGTTCGGGCGTGTTGTCGTTGGGTTTTTTTTTGGCATTGTACTTTTCGTCGAACGGCATCATGTCTTTGATGCGCACTTTTGAAAAAGAAAATCCAATTTTTAAGAAAAGAAATTTCCTTGAAAAACGCTTTCGCGCCATCGGAATTACCATGATTTTGGGTATTTTGTTGTTGTCAAGCGTGGCATTGGCAATTTTTGGAACGCCCATTTTGAAATGGGTCATCGGCTTTTTTAAAATCAATAAATCCTTAAAAATTTCTCTCGAAATATTTCGTTGGTTGACCGTTTTATTGTTGGTTTATTTTGGAACGGCATTTATCTATCGTTTTGGCGTGGCGATGCGGCGGCGCGTACATTTTTTGTCGCCGGGTGCGTTGTTGACAACGGTGGGTTCGGTGTTGACTTCGATTGTCTATTCATTTTTTATTGATAATTTTACGAGTTACGACAAATTATACGGTGCCATCAGTTCCGTAATGGTTTTGATGTTGTGGATTCAAGCGAATACGATTATTTTGATTTTGGGTTTTGAACTCAATGCCGCCGTTGCGGTGCGGCGCGATTGGTCAATTTTGCAAGCGCAACGAGACGAAGAACAAGCAACCGCCATTGATAACACCGTCGAAAATGATAAAAATATCGAAGAAACCTTCGGAGAATACCCCCCCCCAGTATAATCTCCCTTTTTTGATAAAAAATAGAATAAAAATTAACATAAAAAAATATTGCGCCATTTTGAGAAGTCAAAACGGCGCAATATTTTTTTTGATTATTTCAAAGTCGGTGCATTTGCCTTGATGTGTTCGACCACCGACGGGTCGAGTAGGGTAGAAATGTCGCCTAAATTGCTGACATCGCCTTCAGCAATTTTCCTCAAAATGCGCCGCATAATTTTACCCGAACGTGTTTTTGGCAAACCCGTCACGACTTGAATAATGTCAGGTTTTGCAATCGCGCCAATTTGTTTGGTCACTTCTTTCAAAACTTCTATTTTAAAAATATTTTCATCTTCAATATGTTTGTCGGCAATGATGAAGGCATAAATCCCTTGACCTTTGATGTCGTGCGGATAGCCGACGACCGCCGATTCGACGACCGCGTGATGTTTGTTGATGGCATCTTCGACCTCCGCCGTCCCGATTCGATGCCCCGAAACATTGATGACATCGTCCACGCGCCCGATGATTCGATAATAGCCGTCTTCATCGCGTCGTGCGCCATCGCCCGTAAAATAATAACCCGGAAATGCGCCAAAATAGACCGCCCGCGCCCGTTCATGGTCGCCATAAGTCGTCCGAATAATGCCGGGCCAAGGATATTTGATACACAACAAACCTTCTACATTGTTTCCCTCAATTTCCTTTCCTTCGGGAGTCAACAAACAAGGTTGCACGCCCGGAAGTGGCAACGTTGCCATCGTCGGTTTTTGCTTCGTTACGTTTGGAATCGGCGAAATCATGATGCCGCCCGTTTCCGTTTGCCACCACGTATCCACGATGGGACAACGACTTTTTCCGATATATTTGTGATACCAATGCCACGCTTCTTCGTTGATGGGTTCGCCCACCGAACCCAACAGTTTGAGCGACGACAAAACGCTGCCCGCCACGTGCTGCAAACCCGCCGCCATGAGCGCACGAATCGCCGTAGGTGCAGTATAAAAATGTGTAACTTGGTGTTTATCAATCACTTGCCAAAAACGCCCTGCATCTGGAAACGTCGGAATCCCTTCAAACATAAGCGTCGTTGCGCCCGCCAAAAGGGGTGCGTAAACGATGTAAGAATGTCCCGTTATCCAACCAATATCCGCCGTACACCAATAAATATCTTTTGGTTTTACTTGAAAAACTTGCGAAAACGTATAATTCACATAAACCATATAACCGCCCGTCGTATGCACCACGCCTTTCGGTTTTCCCGTTGAACCTGATGTGTATAAAATAAACAACATGTCTTCCGAATCCATGATTTCAATTTCGCAAGTGTTGGGCATATTTTTCATTTCGTCGTGCCACCATTTGTCGCGTTTTTCGACCCAATTTACAGCGCAAGCGGTGCGTTGAAACACAATTTGCGTCGCCACAGAAGGGCATTGCGTGAGGGCTTCGTCGGCAATTTCTTTCAATTTTAGTTCTTTTTCACCTCTAAACACGCCGTCAGACGTGACCAACAAGGCGGCTTGTGCGTCGTTGATGCGGTCGGCGAGGGCTTGTGCGGAAAAGCCGCCAAACACCACCGAATGAATCGCGCCGATGCGCGCACACGCGAGCGTAGCAATCGCCAATTCGGGAATCATGGGCATGTAGAGACAAACGCGGTCGCCTTTTTTGATGCCATTTTTCCGCAAAACGTTTGCAAATTGACAAACTTTTGCGTGCAATTCGCGATATGAAAGCCGTTGTGTGGCTTCATTTGGTTGGTTGGGTTCCCAAATAATGGCGGTTTTGTCGCCGCGTGTGGCGAGATGTCGGTCGAGTGCGTTGTAACAAATATTCGTTTTTCCGCCGACAAACCATTTTACGTCGTGCGTTACAAAATCCCATTCCACCACTTTTTTCCATGTGCCGAACCATTGAAATTGGGCGGCTTGTTTTGCCCAAAATTGTTCAGGTTGTCGAACGCTGTTGTCGTATTGACGCTGATATTGCGCCATGTTTTTGATGAAATCTGACATGAAGTACGCTTTTTTTAAGTAAAAATAAGATTTTTTTTAAAAGTATAATTGGTCAACAAATCTGTCAAAGTCCGATGGTTTGCATTTCAAAAACCCACAAATCGCAAGGCAAAAATAGACAAACATTTACATTGTGTAGAAAAAATGTGTAAAAAAAGTCAGAAAATATGCCCCCCCCAGTATAAAATCCGATTTTTGAAGAAAAAAACAATTTTTTGATTCGTTTATTCGTTTTTTTCTATTTTTGTGAAAAAAATAATTCAGATTCAAAATATGAAAAAATTATATTTCACCTTTATTATTGCATTTTTTGCTTGGAATTGCGGAAAAAATGATGCAATTTCCCTAACTTTTCAAGAACGTTTTTCGAGCGAACGCGACGAAATAAACGACCTCGTTTTCCTCGATGCGCAACGGGGCATCGCATTTGGCGGCAGTTATTGGAATCATGCCGCGTGGCTACACACCCGCGATGGCGGCAACACATGGAAAACCGACACCCTCCAAAACAGCCGAATGTTGCAAGCCACCGACCTTGATTTGGACGGTAATATGAGGGTGGTTTCAAATATTTCTAATTGGTATATCAAACGCCCAAACGACACCAGTTTTGCCCTCGAATCGCAACCTTTGGGCGATTTGATGAGTGATATTGCGTTTCTAAAAAACGAAAATGGTTGCGTCGCAGGCGGACAAGCCCAATACAAAGGCTGGATTTGGCGCATCGAAAACGGCTGGAAAGTGGTTCAAAAAGACACGTTTCCGCATCAAATCAACGCCATTTGTCGGTCAGACGACCAAACGTTGCACGCCGTCGGCTACGGCGTTGTCCTAAAATCGGACAATGGCGGCAAAACTTGGAAAGAAAACGCCATACGTGCGGACGACAACCTCAAAAGCGTCCATTTTCCCACCGCCCAAACAGGCTATGCCGTCGGCAATCACGGCACAATTTTGAAAACCACCGACGGCGGAAAAAATTGGGAAAAAATCAGAAACGGAGACGCATTTGCCACTTCAAAACAACCTTTCAATTATACGTTTTTTAAAACTGCCGAACTTGGCTACATCGTCGGCGAATCGGGTTTGTTTTGGAAAACCACCGATGGCGGCGAAAATTGGCAAACCGTCAGCAACGCGCCCAGCGATTTGAATATTCAAAGAATTTGTTTTTTCAATAATTTGATGTGGATTGTTGGAAACGTCGGGCGCGGAAAAGGCAAAATTTATAGCGTCACAGAATAAAATCAAATATTTTTTCAAAAAAATTTTAACAAAATTTCAATAAAATTTTTAGAAAAAATTAATAAAGCATTTTGAAGCCGTAAAAAAAACCTAATTTTGCGCCGCTTTCGCCAAATATACTGGGGGGGGGCATTTTTTTTGTAAATTTTGAACGGTCGAATAAAAATAATATGGCTTTGAAATGTGGAATCGTTGGTTTGCCAAACGTAGGAAAATCAACTTTGTTTAATGCGTTGACTTCGGCAAAAGCATTGGCAGCAAATTATCCGTTTGCGACAAAAGAACCGAATATCGGCATCATCACCGTGCCTGACCCGCGTTTAGACAAATTGGCGGAAATCGTGGTGCCGCAAAAAGTGCAACCGACCACCGTCGAAATTGTGGACATTGCAGGTCTCATCAAGGGCGCGTCGAAGGGCGAAGGATTGGGCAACCAGTTTTTGGCGACGATTCGCGAAGTAAACGCCATCGTTTATGTGGTTCGTTGTTTCGACGACGACAATATTGTGCATGTCGAGGGTTCGGTTGACCCCGTGCGCGACAAACTCATCATTGACAGCGAATTGTTGTTGAAAGACCTTGAAACCATCGAAAAACGCATTGACCGCTACAAAAAAAATGCACGCGGCGGCGAAAAAGCTGCCGTTCGACAACTCGAAGTGGCAGAACAAATCTACAATCACGTCGAAAATGGAAGCCCTGCGCGCCTTTTTCCGATTGACAACGCCGAAGATTTGGAGGTCATGGAAGAAATGTTGTTGTTGTCGGCAAAGCCAATTTTATACGTTTGCAACGTCACCGAAGACCATGTGTTGACGGGAAATGCGCACACAGAAGCCTTCAAAAAAATGGTGGTCGGCGAAAAAGCAGAAGTCATTTTGATTTGTGCGCAAATCGAAGCCGAAATTGCAGAACTCGACACCAAAGAAGAACGTCAGGAATTTATCGAATCTATGGGATTGGACGAAGCAGGCGTAAACAAAGTAATCAGAGCGAGTTATACATTATTGGATTTGATAACTTATTTCACCGCAGGCGTAAAAGAAGTGCGCGCTTGGACGATTGGTCGCGGTTGGAAAGCACCCGCAGCGGCAGGCGTGATTCACTCCGATTTTGAACGCGGTTTCATTCGTGCCGAAGTTATAAAATATAATGATTATACGACTTTGGGTTCTGAAAAACTCGTAAAAGAAGCAGGAAAAATGAGACTCGAAGGCAAAGAATATGTCGTAGAAGACGGCGATATTATGCACTTCTTGTTTAATGTATAATTTCCTTTTTGGAAGGAAAAAAAGACGACCCCCCAGTATCCGCACTCATTTTCGATAGAAAATGGCTTGGATACTGGGGGTATCTTTTTTTTAATATTTTTTAAGTATTTTTTAAATTAAAATTTATAAACCGTTGCAAACAAAAGACTTATCGCACTTTTTTTGTCTTTTTCAACGCCAAATAAATTTGAATTTGCGCCATCAAAACGCAATTCTGGAATCAATGTCAAATCATTGACTTTGTAATTCAACGAAAGCGTGGTGGCATTGATTTTCAAATCCGAAATGTTGTAGAAAAAGGCATTTGGGTCGGCAAAATATTCATGTCTTGCCGAAATCGAAAGTCGTTCGTTTGCCGAATAAGTGGCATAAATGGCTGCGCCTGACCAACTTTTATTTTCTGAAACGACTATTTCAGCTTGTTTTTGTGTCGTCAACTGTTTTTGCGAAGCGTTCAAGCCCAACGCAATTTTTGGAGTCAATTGATAATTTACGACCAAATCAAACTGCTGACCAGTCAACGAATCAAGGTCTCGCCCGCGCAAAAAATTCAAAAAAGCTTTGATTTTTCCTTTCTGATATGCCAATTGCGCGCCTACGTGTTTGCCTTTCACGGCATCAGTTTTGCTGTCGTTGTCGTCAAAAACACCAATCATGCCCGAAAATTCGCTCGAAAAAGCGTATTCCGCTTTTGCGCCCGTGTGAAAATACGGACCATTGGTGAATAAATAAGATAACGAATAATTGCTATTCGTAGGCTCATTCAGTTCATATCCGACGTGCGTATTGAACGAGCCGAGCGTCAATTTCAGCTTTTCGGTGGGTTTGTAAAACACAAAAACCTGCCGCAACGCCGCCAATGAGCCTTTGCCAAAAACATTGTAACCAATGAGTTCGGCGCGTTCGCCAAAGGAAAGCGAAGCCGAAAAACCCGCTTTTCCGACCGTTTTCGAGACGTTGATGTCCGCCATGCCTAATGCAAAACCGTTGGCGGCGCGGTTAAAAGCGGTCAAACTGGGCGTTCCGTCGTTGGCGAAGCGATAATAGGCATCAACGGTTCCGCTTATCAACAACGGATTTTTGAGCGAATCTTGCGCCCACGCACCCGCGCTCGCGAGGCAAAAACTGAATGTGGTAAAGAAAAATTTAAATTTCATAGTTTGATAATTAATTGAAAAATTTAAAAATTAATTGGAAACACAAAAGTACAACATCTTCGTAAGTCGCGATTAAAACCATGTCTTGAAAATCTGATACAATATTTTAATTTGTTTCAAAAAT
>JBJOPA010000154.1:0-11777 GCA_046051005.1 Bacteroidota bacterium | reverse complement strand
CGCGTGTGTCGGCTGCTTGGCGCGTGAGTGACAAGATGAGTTTCAAGGCGGCGTATGCCCGAAATACGCAGCATTTGCATTTGTTGAGCAATTCAGGCACGGGCGAACCGACTTCGGATATTTGGGTTGCCAATTCGTACAGCATCAAACCCGAAATTGCTGACCAAGTGAGCGTAGGCATTTTTCGCAATTTTGCCGAAAACAAATACGAATTTAGCGTCGAAACGTATTATAAAAACATGTACAATCAAATAGATTTCAAAGACGGCGCAGACATCAATGCCGCAACAGATGTGGAAACGGAACTATTATTTGGCAAAGGCAGAGCCTATGGTATTGAAATGTTGTTGAGAAAACGCACTGGGAAATTTACAGGTTGGGTGAGTTATACGTTGTCGCGCACGGAAAAGCAAATCAACGGCATCAACCAAAACAATTGGTACGTTGCCCGTCAAGACCGCACGCACGATGTGTCGGTGGTGGGCATCTATCAAGTGTCGCCCAAATGGTCGCTTTCGGGCGCGTGGGTCTATTACACGGGCAATGCCGTCACTTTTCCAAGCGGAAAATACAATGTTAATGGCAATAATATTTTGTATTACACCGAGCGCAACGGCTATCGAATGCCCGCGTATCACCGTTTGGACGTGAGTGCGACCTATGAGAGTGTCCGAAAAGGCAAGTTTCAAAGCAGTTGGAATATTGGGATTTATAATGTCTATGGTCGTAAAAATGCCTACCAAATTCAGTTTGAAGACGACCCCGCCGATAAAAATCGAACGAGAGCCGTGCAAACCACTTTGTTCAGATGGGTTCCAAGCGTGACCTATAATTTCAAATTTTAAGCCCCCCCAGTATTGTCCCCCCCCAGCCCCCCCGAAGGGAGGGAGAATCCACTACAACAAGACTTCCCCCCTTCGGGGGGATTGAGGGGGGACATTTTAGCCTTTTTTTCTAAAAAAAAATAAAAATTAATAAAAATGAAATATAATTCATTGATAAATAAGATTTTTTCAGCATTTTTGATGGGCATTGCGATGTTGTTTTCGACCGCGTGTCGGGAGGAAATTGACCTTGATTTGAACAGCGGCAATCCAAAAATCATCATCGAAGGGGCAGTAACCGACCAGCGCGTGCCGTATGAAATCAAGATAACAAAGTCCATCAATTTCAATGCAAAAAATGAATATCCCGCTGTCATGGGGGCGTTTGTCACCATCGGCGACAATGCAAACAACTTGGATACGCTCAAAGAAGTGCAAGCGGGCATCTATCGCACCACCAAACTTCGGGGTGTTGCCACGCGCCGCTACACGTTGACGGTGAAGGTAGAAGGGCAAATTTATACCGCTTCCAGCGTCCTCCAAAGAGCCGTAGGTCTCGACAGCGTCACCATCGCCAAAGATGCGTTTAGCAGCACTTTCGACAGCACGGGTACGCCCGTGTACAATATTTTACCCATTTTTCAAGACCCCCGCGACGAACCTAATTTCTATTTCTTCAACGTTTTTACAAAAACGGATAAAGAAAAAAGTTTTTTCAACCTCTTGAACGATGTCAATTTTGATGGGCAAGACAATGCGGAAAATATTTTTTTTAGTACAAAATCGCCTTCAAGAGATACGGTGACCGTAGAAATGTGGTGCATTGACCGAGACGTGCATACGTATTTCAAGACGTTGAACCAGTTGGAAATCAGTCAATCGGGTACGCCGACCAACCCGATTTCCAACATACAAGGCGGCGCGTTGGGCTATTTTTCAGCGCACTCCATCAGAAGTAAAAAGGTGTTGATACCATAAGCGCATATTTTTAACCCCCCCAGTAGAGACGCGATGAATCGCGTCTCTACTTTTTTTAACCCCCCCCAGTATATTTGACCATTTTAGGCTATTTTAGGCTTAAAAAACCTATTTTACAATCGGCAGACTATTGAAAAAAACATCTGCATTGACAAGCGCGACGTAAACTGAAACATAAGTCGCCAATATCAACCAAAGCAAACGCGGCAAGATGTAGAAAGCTGCTGTTTTATTGAGTAGATAAGCATAATAAAAACTAATTATTGCCGTAAACAAACCTAAAACGGTGTCAATTGCCCCTAAAATAGGGCTTTTTAAGCCAAAATAGCCAATTGAGAAGACGGCAAATAAGATCCAAGAAATGCCTTCCGCCCACAAAAAAATGGTTCTTTCTTTCGAGCGTTCGGGCAGGTTGGCGACAATATACAAACCAATCAAAGAGGTAATATTATTGAACAGCCAAGCGGGGGCAAATGCCCAATCGGGCGGTGAAAATTTCGGTAGCACGAAATTATTATAAAAGGCTTCTTCGCCGTTGTACCCCGCAGGCGCGGCACTTAATAGATTCGCAACGACGAGAATAAGAATGGCATGCCACCATTTAAATGATGGATTTTCAACGGTTTGTTGACTACTTTTTGATGTGAATAGCATAATTTAAAATTTAATAAATAAAATATTTTCGTTTTAATAATTAAACGTAAACGTTTTATTTGTCAAATTGTTCAATTTTTGATTTATTTTTTTCAAAAAAAAGAAAGGGAAACGTTATTTTTGCCGCCATGAGGTCATATATCGAGATAATAACAAATTGGGAATCGTTCTTGGCACAGTCGCCCGATGGTAGCCTTGAAGATTTTGCACAATGGTTGCTTGCGACGAGTAATCAACAAAAAACACGCGCCAACTCGACTTTGGAGGGCGATTTGCAGCAATATTTTGACAACAACACGTCAGAATATAGCTACACCGCAGCCAATTCGGAAGCTGCTTATTTGATTGGGCGTTTGAATAAATTTATAAAACGCTATACAAAACCCTTGTTTTCTGATTTAGGCATCACGAATCAAGACGAATTTGCCATTCTTGCCCACGTGGATTATTTGAAGGAAAGTATTAAAAAAACGATTATTGAAGATAATTTGATTGACATGAGTTCGGGCATTGACATGATGAATAGATTGTTGAAGCGAAAATGGTTGATTGAACGGACAAATCCGTTGGACAAACGAGAAAAATTAGTCAGTTTGACTCCCGAAGGAAAAGCTGTTTTATTGAATATTTATAAAGGTCTTGCGACGATTCCCGATATATTGGTGGACATGTCTGATGCGCAAAAAAACATATTTGTCCAACGTCTCAAAGATTTAGACGATTTTCATACAAAGCATCAATAAAAAAGCCGTTTGATTGTCAACAAGACAATCAAACGGCTTTTTTATGCCCCCCCCCAGTATATTTGCCCATTTCACTCAAATTTGAAAGCACTCATGGAAAGATTTCTCCATTGGAATGCCTCATAAATTTTCGTAGGTGTTGCGCCCAGCGCACTTGCAAAAACCAAAGGCAAATAGTGTTCAGAGGTTGGGTGCGATTGGTTGAATAAAGCATGATGATAGGCATTTATTGACTTATCAGCATAATTCGTATCTGATTTGTCCGCAAATGCAGTCGTTATATAATCATCAAATTGCTTTGCCCAATCATCGGGCGCGAGGCTGTGACCGCTCATTTTAGCAATAAAATTTCGGTTATGTACCAAACCGCCGCTTCCGATGAAGAGAATATTTTCATGGCGCAAAGGAGACAATATTGCTGCCATTTGTTTATGAAAATTTGGGTCGAGTTGATATTGTTGCGATACTTGAACAACAGGTATTTTATCGTTCGGAAACAGCAGCAACAAAGGTATCAACGCCCCGTGGTCAAGCTCGCGATGGGGTTCAGCACTGGTTTTTATCCCATTTTCGTTCAACATCGCGATGATGCGATGCGCTAAATCAGGACTGCCCGATGTCGTATAATTTGCCCAAAATTCGGGCGGAAAACCTTCGTCCATTTGGCGCATTTGTGGGGCAGTTGTCACGCTGATGTCTTTGGTTTGCCAATGTCCAGAGAACAAAACAATGGCATCTGGCAAGGTTTGGAGGTGTTCGGCTCGGATTTTTTGAAAATCACGCTTCAAATCGTCGCTTCTAAATGCTTCGTACATCGTGCCATGCGAGAGAAACAAGGCAGGTTGTTTAAATTGCTTTTTTGTCATTTTGAACGTTTTTGAGATGGCTTTTGGATACAGAGAAATCCCCATACCCAAAGCCAAAATTGATTTTTTGATAAACGTTATGCGCTTCATTTTACACCATTTTTTTAAGCATTGTCCCCAAAAAAAGTTTGATTGCGCGCCTTGTCGTAAACAGAAAATGGTTTTTCCAACAAAAGCAACACCACTAATAAAATGGTTGAAAAGCCTGCACCGCCTGCAATCGCACCAAAGGCATCGTTGTGCGTAATGTGCGAGCCAATTGCGCCTTGCATGAGAAAAATGAGTGCCAATGCCGCATAACCACGCCATTTTTTGAACAAAAGTCCCACGCCGCCCAACAAATCAAGCGAGCCAATGAACACCGTCCAAGCGTAGTTGTAGTTCAAGCCTTCCATATTTTTGACGAACATATCTACACCAAATAAGGGCATAACGAGTTTCATCACACCAATCGCGATGAATTGAAAGGCTAATAAGCCAATGAGAACGTTTTTTACAATTTTCATTTTACTTAGATTTTAATTGTTATAAATTACAACTGTTGCATTTTGCAACAATTAGGATAAAAAAATAGTTATTTTAAATTCTTTATTATTTTTTCGAGTATTTCAATCGTTTTGACCGTTTCCTCGTCATTGAAACCGTCAAAAGCTGTGTCAATGGACGAAAGAACTGCGTTTTGAATGACTGTTTTGTTTGCTTTCGTATAATTTGTCAGACAAATTAGATTTGTCCTTCGGCTATTTGGGTCGTTCTTTCTTTCAATCAAACCGACACTTTCGAGTTCGTCGAGCGTTCTGGACATGCGGTGACGGTCGTAGTTGACACTGTCGGCAAGTGCTTGCTGGCTCTGTTCGTCTTCCACCAAAAGATGGTTGATGATGGGAAACAACTCCATCTTCAACGGAATGCCCGCTTCCGTTAATTTTGCTTGGACGGTTTTTTTTATCAGCGAATGTATCGTACCCGATAAATAGCCAAGCGACTTCGATTTAATATATTTTTTTTCTTCTGACATCTGTTGTATTGAATAACTGTTGCAAAGGTACAACAATTAAATTTAAACCACCAAATTTTTTTTGATTTTTTTTGATTTTTTTCCCAAAAAAAGCCCCCCCCCAGTATAAAATCATTTTTTTGACAAAAAAATACGCAATTTTACCTACTTTTGCGGGTTCATTAACGTCAAATGCAAATATCAAATGTTAGCTAAATTGAATGCACATATTGCACAACACATTCATTTGGACGAAGCCCTCAAACAGCTTTGCGCCCAGCATTTTGTGTCGTCACAGGTGACCAAAAACACCGTCATCGAAGAAGAAGGCAAAGTGCCGCAACATCTCTATTTCATCAACGAAGGCTATATGCGTTCTTTTTATTACGACGACAATGGCGACGAAGTGACCACTTATCTGGCTGCGCCCAACCAATATATGGCTGCGTTTTTAAGCCTGAGCCAACAAAAAAAATCTCAAGAAAACCTCGAAACCATCACCGATTGCCAATTGTTAAAAATCCACAGAGACCATTTTATGACCCTCATCGAAAAAAATGCAGCCTTTAAAGATTATAGTTTAATGATTTTTGAACGCGCATTTTCCGCCATGAGCCAACGCGCCAACGACTTGGCAACCCGCACCGCCGAACAACGCTATACACAACTGCTTGAAAATCAAGGAAATATCCTTCAAAATGTTCCGATTCAATACATCGCCTCTTTTTTGGGCATCAAACCACAAAGTTTGAGCAGAATCCGAAAACAACGGATTAAGTAACAATTGTTAAGTGGCATGGATTTAGTTTGTTCTAATTTTGCATAAAAATTAAAATAAATTATAACAATGTTAGCATTCGTAGAACAGTATTTCACAGGTGTATTCGGCGCACTCTCGATAATGAGCATTGCGTTTCTGATTTTTTGGGTCGCATTCGGCAATCGTTTGAGCAACCGAAAAATTCAATTGTCCAAGCGGGCAGGTTGGTCTCAAATCAAAGAAGAAATTGGGACAACGTTGCTGTCTTTTGTCGGCAGCACGGTATTTATGTTTCTCATTTTGGCGTTTCGAGACAACGGTTGGACAAAATTTCATACCGAAACAGGCAAATATGGCTTGGGATATGAAATTTTTACCGTTGTTGCGATGATTTTGATTTCCGACACGTGGTTCTATTGGAGCCACCGAACGATGCACCGCCCGAGCATCTACAAATACGTACACGCCCTTCACCATCAGAGTTTGGACGTAAATCCCTACACTTCCACGTCTTTTCACGTCATTGAGGCAATTTGGTTGACGGTTTGGGTGTTGCCGTTGGTGATGCTGATGCCCGTTTCGATGACGGCATTGGGCATTATGCAAGTAATCGGCACGCTTAACAACCTAAAAAGTCATTTGGGTTATGAACTTTTTCCACAATTTTTCCGCTATCCACCATTCAATATGTTGGTAACTGCCACCAATCATAGTTTGCACCATACGCAATACAATGGAAATTATGGTTTGTTTTTCCGTTTTTGGGACATCGCGTGCGGGACAGAATTGAATACGACGGGCAGCACGTTTGAAGAAATTCATCACCGCGAAAACGCCGTTATTGTGGACAATTCTAAATACAGAACGTTGACGATTGCGAAATTGGTAAAAGAAAATAGCGATTGCGTATCCGTTTATTTCAAGCCCGACGATTCGCTTTTCTACGACTACAAAGCGGGGCAATACCTCACGCTGAAAGTGAAAGTGAATGGTAAAATTTACAATCGTTGTTTTTCGTTGAGTTCTTCGCCGAAAATTGATGATTTTCTGCGCATCACCGTCAAACTTAAAGGCGAAGTATCGCATTATTTTTACAACGATGCAAAAATTGGCGACAACGTGGAGGCATTGTTGCCCGTCGGTGACTTCACGTTTACACCCAACTCGACCCGCGAAAAACATTACATCATGGTGGCAGGCGGAAGCGGCATCACGCCTTTGTACAGCATGATGCAGCAAATGTTGACCGCCGAACCACGCAGCAAAGTGACGTTGCTTTTTGCAAATACCAGTGAAGCAAATATCCTTTTTAAAGAAAATTTAAGTCAGTGGGCGCAGCAATATCCGCAGTTTACGCACGTGGATTTCATTTCGGGAAAAAAACGCATCTCCAAAGACGATTTGAACATTGACCCCAATGCGTCTTTTTACATTTGCGGACCAGATTCCTTGAAAGAAAGCATTTTGCAACAGTTGAAGCAGTTGAAAATCAGCAATTCAAATATCCATGTCGAGCATTTTGCCGATGGCTATGTGTCTTGGTTTGGACTGTTGAAAGCACCCAAACCCCCAAAGGCAGCTTAACTTACTCATTTTTGGGGGCGTTATACTGGGGGGGGGCGTTTTTTGGGACGACGACAATATTCCAACGATGCAACGCGGTTTAATACCGATTTCCGACGGTAGTTTTGGGCATCGAGGCTTCGATGACTGCCAAATCAGACGGCGTGAGCGTGACGTTCAATGCGCCCAAATTTTCTTCCAATCGGTTGACTTTTCGCGTGCCTGGAATCGCCGTGATTTCATCGTTTTGACTCAATATCCACGACAGCGCAATTTGTGCTTTTGTTGCGCCTTTTTCTTTCGCCAATTGGTCAATAACGTCCACAAATTTGAGATTTTCAGTAATTGCGGCTTCTGTAAATCGTGGATTTCCCAACCTGAAATCACCCGCTTCTATGTCTGCACGGCTTTTGATGGCTCCCGTCAAAAAACCGCGCCCCAAAGGACTGTAACTCACAAAAGTGATTCCAAGTTCTTTGCAAACTTCAAAGATTTCTTGTTCTGGCTCTCGACTCCAAAGGGAATATTCGGTTTGCAAAGCCGTGATGGGGTGGATTTTGTGCGCCCGTCTGATGGTGTCAGCATTCGTTTCTGAAAGCCCTAAATATCTTACTTTGCCCTGTTTTACGAGTTCGGACATGGCTCCTACGATGACTTCAATTTCGACTTTTGGGTCTTGACGGTGCATGTAATAAAGGTCAATGGTGTCGGTTCCCAAGTTCAAAAGACTTTGGTCACAAGCCTTTTTGATGTATTCGGGTTGTCCATTCAGTCCGAGCCATTCGCCGTTTGGACCGCGCATGACGGCAAATTTTGTTGCCAAAACAACGTCATTCCAGCGACCTTTGAAGGCTTTTCCTAGCAATCTTTCGTTTGCCCCGCTGCCGTACATGTCGGCGGTGTCGAAAAAATTGACACCCAAATCAAGTGATTTGTGCAACGTATTGATGGATTCGGTCTCGTCAAAAGCACCATAAAACTCTGACATGCCCATGCAACCCAACCCGATTCGGTTCACCTGCAACGTGCTATTTCCTAAAATTGTTGAATTTCTCATTTTTTAAAATTTTACTTTAAATAATTTACTTTTGAAGTGCAAAGGTCAATTATTTCATGGATACGACACTTACAAAAATCAATCAAAAATTTGCAAAATTCAAATAATTATAAACAGATAGAATAATGCCCCCTAAATTCCTTCAAAAAGGGCGTTGAGGGGGCATTTATACTGGGGGGGGCATTTTTTGACAAAAAAATTGCCCATTCCGTTGATAATTTGGTTTAAACTTTTTAAGTTTTTCAACGTTCTACAAAGGCTATGATTTGCATTAAAATCAATTATAAAATGAAATTATTAAGGCATTATAATAAAATATATGACAGTAGAAATTTGGTCGGACATCGTATGTCCGTTTTGTTATATCGGTAAGCGACAGTTTGAAATGGCTTTGCAACAATTTGATAAAAAAGATGATGTTGCCGTCGTTTGGCGGAGCTTTCAGTTAGACCCTTCTTTGGTGAGTGACCCCAACAAAAGCGTTTTGCAATCCTTGATGGAGAAAAAAGGTTGGTCAATGGCGCAGACGCAACAAGCGATGAGTCAAGCGGTCAATATGGCTAAATCGGTTGATTTAGACTACGATTTCGACAAAGCCGTCGTTGCCAACTCGTTTGAAGGGCATCGTTTGTTGCATTTTGCCAAAACACATGGCAAGCAAAATGCCACAAAAGAAAGTCTCCTAAAAGCCTATTTCATAGAAGGTAAAAATACTGATGACCGCGATATGCTGTTGGGCATTGCGGAACAGATTGGATTGGACGAACAAGCGACTGCGGCGATGCTCAAAAGTGACGATTACGCGGAAGATGTCAAAAATGACATTGCTTTGGCGCGACAATTCGGCATTTCAGGCGTACCTTTTTTTGTTTTTAATCGAAAATATGCTGTTTCGGGCGCGCAAGGTGTGGACGCATTTTTGCAGACTTTGCAAAAGGTTGAATGAGTACCCCCCAGTAATTTTGAGTAGAAAAAAAATCTTCTTAAAAATCTTCTCAAAAAAATAAAAAAAATAAAAATCAGAATGAACAAAGTCAACTATGGTTTCGATGCGCCTGCGATTATGCGTAATCTTATTATTTTTGGTATTTTATTGCCATTCGTCGGTCTGTCAATTCCTAATTTTACAGAAAATACAATAATCAAATACATTGGTTTTGTAGTCATTCTCATTGGCGTTATTTTATTCATATTAGGAACTTCCATGTATTATTATGGATTGAAAGGTAAGTTTTTAATGCGTGATTTTATGCTTAAAAAAATTGACTGGAAAGGTGCTGAACAGGTGTTGGATATTGGTGCAGGAACGGGACTTTTGATGAATGGGGCAGCGCGGTTTTTAACAACGGGCAAATCCGTAGGCATTGATATTTGGCGGGCAGAAGACCTATCAGACAACACGCTTGAAAATTGCCTAAATAACGCCAAAATCGAAGGTGTAAGTGGTAAAATTGAGATAAAAACCGAAGATGCCCGCCATTTGAGTTTCGCTGACAATTCGTTTGATGTGGTGCTTTCTATGTTTTGCCTGCACAATATTGACGACAAAACGGAAGAAGAAAAAGCATGTTTTGAGATTGCAAGAGTCTTAAAACCAAAAGGAACGGCATTGATTGGCGATTATATTCCGACGCACAACTACGCAAGATATTTTGAAAAAGCAGGTTTGAAAGTGAAAAGTTCTAGAAATTATATTGGGGTTTCCTACACGTTAATGTGGATGGTAGAGGCTACCAAAGAATAATATTTTCTCCCCCAGTAGCCCTCCATATCTACTGTTTATTGCGTTCGATAAAAAACTAAACTTTTTCCTATCCATTCATACATCCAAAAGCCTTTTACTTTTAGCGTGTGGTCGCCTTCCAAACGGCAAACCGAACTGTACGTGCCGCCCGAATTTGGGTCGTAAATCTTGCCATTGTGCCACTCATTTTTCTTTTTGAATTGCAAACCTTCCAACACATTCATGCCCAACCAAGGGCGACCGCAGAGGGATTTGTTGGGGTTTTTCTTGTCGTAAAAATCCGTCATTACATATTTTGGGGCGCAGGCAAACCAAATGATGCGCCCTTCATAGTATCCGTTATTTTTATATACTTCTACCTTCATGTCATTGTCGGCACTCATCCATTTACCGACGATTTTATCGGCATCGTTTTGCGCACCCGCATTTGATAGGCGCGTGGCGAACATTAAAAATAGAAAAAATATTTTTTTACTCATGTACAATAAATTTATTAATTGATTTTTTATGACGCAAAAATCAATCATAAATGTCACATAATTATCACTATTAAATTTTGTGGAAATGATGTGGATTTTTTTGTAAAAATGCTTCCCCCCCAGTATAAAAACGTTTTTATACTGGGGGGGAGCATTTTTACTTTGCAAATGCGTTTTTTATTTTTTTTTTAACGTCCTAATTGACAAGTGTGGGCTTTTTGGGCAGTTTGTAACGCACGCCAATTGCCAAACTTCGCTGAAATAAGTCATTCAACGCTGCTGATACACAAAAAAAACTTTGTATTTTGCTTGGCGTATTGATATTATTTAAATATAAGGCTCCTTCTAAAAATACATCAAATCTATCATTCACGACATAACCGCCTCCGAATACGAATTTGTGCCAAGATTGATTTAATGTCCAAGATTCCACTTGTTGGCTGACGATGGGTGTTGCCAATGGTACTTTTGGAGACACCAACGTCGTGTATTGTGTGGTGGTAACTGGAACATTTACAGTTGGTCCAAGTACCAAAGACCATACAATCCCCAAATTGACAAATACCCGTTCCGTTTTAAATTCTACCATTGTTGGTACGTCAAACGTAAATTTACGTATTTTCAAAATGCCTGTTCGGTTGAAATTTACGTAAGAAGAAGATTCTTGAATCGGCGATTCAAAGGGAATATCGGTTCCGAATATTGACCCGCCGATTCCCAAATAGTAACGCCAATTTTTTCGCTCGATGGTCGCGTTGTAACTAAAACTGGTTCCGTAACCATTAAAAATGCCATTGCCCGTGAAATTAGCACGAATTTGAGTGGGAGACGTGGGGGCGAAAATATTGTTCGTCCGTTGCGTCGTGTTACCCATAAATTGCCGCATACTCGTCTCAAATTTCCAAAAAGTCATTTTTTTTTGAGCGTTTGAGCAGAAGCCTTGAAAAAGTAGAAAGAAGATAAAGATTTTTTTCATTGTTAAATATTTTTGTTTAATTAATTTAGTACAATACAAATGCAAATATATAGCAATTATTTTAAACAAATCAGTTTTTTTTCAAAAACGCCCCCCCAGTATTTCCCCCTTTTTAATTTCCTGTGAGATAATTTTG
>JBJOPA010000153.1:0-10544 GCA_046051005.1 Bacteroidota bacterium | reverse complement strand
GATTGTAATATCACTTTCAGTTGATTCTTTCAACCTTCAATTATTTAGCGAACAGATGATAACAAAGGCTTAACGATATTTTTACCGATAAGAAGATAAAACTTGATAAAGGATATAATATTTTAGTTGATATTAATTTACGAAAAAAAATCAGCTCTAAAAGAAATACAGCCCGTCAGTGCTGAAAAATGTGGTTTTATAGAATGAAAAGCCCGTTTTTCGATTTTATCCCGAGAGACCTTACCAAATAGTAATAGTAGTTACGACCAAATTATAATTTTTTTTTATAAAAATGAGAGAACTTTTAGAGGCTTACAAATCCAAAGCTCCCGAAATTGTGTTTGAATGGCATGATTCAGAAACGGAGGCGGAAGGTTGGGTAGTCATCAATTCTTTGCGAGGCGGCGCGGCAGGCGGCGGCACTCGCATGCGCAAGGGGCTGACGAAAGAGGAAGTCGTGTCGTTGGCAAAAACAATGGAAATTAAGTTTTCGGTGGCGGGTCCCAAGATTGGCGGCGCAAAATCGGGTATCAATTTCGACCCGCAAGACCCACGCCGCGAGGCAGTTTTGCGACGTTGGTATAAAGCAGTTTTGCCGATTTTAAAAAGTTATTACGGCACAGGCGGTGATTTAAATGTTGATGAATTGAAAGATGTAGTGCCAATTACCGAAGATTTGGGGCTTTGGCATCCGCAAGAAGGCATTGTTCGCGGGCATTTCGCGGGCGCGTCGGCGGGTCAACAGGTGCGTGTGTTGGGGCAATTGCGTCACGGCGTTTCCAAGATTGTGGAAGATGTGAATTATGTTCCCGATGGTTCAAAAAAATATGCCGTTGCGGACATGATAACGGGTTTTGGCGTTGCGGAATCTATTCGGCATTATTATCAATTGTTTCATCATACCGATTTGCGCGGCAAAAGAGCCGTCATTCAAGGTTGGGGAAATGTAGCGTCGGCGGCAGCGTGTTATTTGTCATTGCATGGCGTAAAAATTGTAGGCATTATTGACCGCGTTGGCGGCATTTTGAGTCCTTCAAATGGCTCGGATACTGGGGGGGGGCTTTCTTTGAAAGAAGTGAAGCAACTTTTCGTAGAAAAAAATAAAAACCAACTGTTTTCAAAAGACATTAAACCTTTTGAAGAAGTGAATAGTCAAATTTGGGACATAGAAGCAGAAATTTTTATACCAGGTGCGGCTTCAAAGTTGGTGACGCAATCGCAAATAGCGCGTCTTTTGAAAGGTGGTTTAGAAGTAGTCGCCTGTGGAGCAAATGTTCCCTTCGTAGATGATGGCGTATTTTTCGGAAAAACTGCCAGTTGGACAGATGAACAAGTGGCTTTGATTCCCGATTTTATTGCCAATTGTGGCATGGCGCGCACGTTTGCGTATCTCATGCAACCAGATGTGGAATTGACCGATAAAGCAATTTTTGAAGATGTTTCTTCTACGATTGAAAAAGCCTTGTCGGAAGTCAAATTCCTCAATCCCACTGGAACGAAAATAGCAGATTGTGCGCTTAAAATCGCATTGGAAAAATTAGTTTTCAATGAAGAAATTATCGTATAATTGGTTTTTTTATAGTAAAAATAAGGAAGATTTGTAAAAAAAACAAGTTTTTCTACTGTTTTTTCATTTTTTTTGCAAAAAGATTTGTGGCATATCAGTATTGTTAATACTTTTGTCTCCAAATATTTTTATATTCATTTTTTAAAAATAAAGTAATAACATTATTAATCATCAAAGTTTCAACCCTATGACGAAGAAATCTTTAGTAGTAGTTGTAACGATGTCCACCTTTATTGGTGGTGCATTCGCTCAAAATGGCGGTTCGCAAGCTAAGTACAAGCTTTTTCCAAGTGACCAAACTGAAATCGGTTTGCACGGTGGTTTCGTTTACACAGCAGGAGACTCTTACAGTGGATTTGTAGCAGGACCAGGTTTAGGTGTTTACGTAAGAAAAGCATTGGACTATACGTTTTCACTTCGTGGTGACTTGGGCTACTATGTAGCAACAGGTAAAAACGACAAAGCGTATAACACGTTCCCGCAAGGCTCGGTTCCTGCAAACCAAATCACAAAATGGTCAACACCTTTTTTCAAAGGTTCAGTTGATTTGATGATGTCGCTTGGCAACGGACGTTTGGAATCAGGTCGCAAAACCGTAAATCCTTACGCATTTTTCGGTGTTGGTTTCGGTCAAACATCTGGCTTGAAAGTTACAGTAGGTGGTGCAGAAAAAACTGAATCAAGTACCAGCACAATCAAAAAAGGTATCGTTTTTGGTCAACTTGGTTTGGGTGTTGGTTTCCGCATCAACGACAAAGTTACACTCGGTATCGAAGAAAAGTTGATGCTTCCGCTTGGCGCACGCGCTGACTATTTGGACGGTATCACACGTGAAGAGCGTGACGTTCCACTCTACACCAATGTTCGCCTCGGTTTCAACATCGGTGGTGGCAATGCGAAAGATGGTAAGAAAGTTGCTCCACTTTGGTGGGCTAGCCCTGCTGACCAAATCAACGCAGACATCGCTGCATTGAACGCTCGTCCTAAATACGACCCAACTGATACAGATGGTGACGGTGTGATTGACGCTTTCGACCAAGAAAAAGACACGCCTAATGGCGCACGTGTTGACACACGTGGTGTGGCTTTGGACAGCGATGCAGACAACCTTCCTGACTACAAGGACAAAGAACCGTTCTCGCCTCCAGGTTACAAAGTTGACGGAAATGGCGTAGCACAAGTTCCAAAACCTGCTTATTTGACGCAGCCAGAAGTTGATAAACTTATTGACGACAAACTCAACAAGTTTAAAGCAACTATGCCTGCTCCGCAGTCAACAACAACCACATCAAGCATGGCTTCTTGGTTCTTGCCAATTATCCATTTTGATTTGGACAAATCAGTCATCAAAGAGTCTGAAATCAGCAATTTGAAATCAGTAGCAAACGTTTTGGCTGAAAATCCAGGCGTACGTGTATTGGTAACAGGTTACACAGACAAATCTGCTGCTGATGGGTACAATCAAGGTTTGTCATACCGTCGCGCACAAGCTTCGATTGACTATCTCGTGAAAAACTTCGGTGTTGACCGTAGCCGCCTCGTTTTGAACTACTCGGGTGAAGAAAACGTTTTGGTGAAAACCAATTCACAAAACTTCGTAAACCGTCGCGTAGAATTCAAAGTGGCACAAAGCGAAAGCGATATGTCGGCTCCTGCTAAATCGGTTAAATCGAAAAAGTACAAAGGTAACAAAGGTGGTTATTAATCAATAACTGCACACGTTGCAACATAAAAAAATGGGTTTTCAACAATAGTTGAAAATCCATTTTTTTTATGTTTTTATCAAAATTAGTTTTACTTTCTCCTTTTGGGGTGATTCTGGACTTCTCCCTCCCTTCGGGGGGGCTGGGGGGGGACAATACTGGGGGGTACTTTTTTAGGCTATAGCCAACCTTTTCTCTTGAAAATAAGCAATAAACCGCCCGAAAGTAAAATCATGACTGCCCACATCGTCGGGTAGCCATATTGGTAATGCAGTTCAGGAACATTGTCAAAATTGGTTCCATAGACACCCACGATAAACGTCAAAGGGATAAAAATGGTCGAAACTACGGTCAACACTTTCATCACGTGACTCGTCTTTTTGTCTCGCTCGATGTTGTAAACTTCTTGCAAATCTTGAATCATGTCGCGCAGGTTTTCCGTATTGTCCGCCACTTGACGAATATGGTCTTGTAAATCCCGAAAAAAAATCGTATTCTCATCGTTCACAAATTCGCTTTCTGCCACCGAAAACCGATTCAACACCTCGCGCAAGGGCATCACCACGCGCCGAACTTCCATCACTTGCCGTTTCAGATGATAAATATGATTCCGTTTCACGCGGTCCACACTACCCAAAATTTCGGATTCCAAAGCCTGCACTTTTTCTTCAATTTGGTCTAAAACGGGGAAATAACCGTCAATAATATAGTCTAAAAGGGCATACGCCAAGTAATCGGAACCCCGATGACGCAATCTTCCACGTGGATTTTTGAGCCGCTCGCGCACAACGGGAAATAAATCGTCTTTGTTTTCTTGAAAAGACAATACAAAATTTTCTCCTAAAAAAAACGAAACTTGTTCCGACAAAACACGCTGCTCCACTTCGTGGAAAGACAGCGCACGGGCTGAAAAAAACAGCCCATTTTCATAATCATCAATCTTTGGACGCTGCTGCACGTCCGTTATATTTTCGACTGCCAGCGTTGGAATATTGAAAGTTTTACATATTTCGCCTATCACCGCAACATCGCTAATGCACCGCACGTCGTACCAAGTTGTTGCCGACATTTGGGGCAACACACAGTTCGTGCCGCGCTGAAACTGCTCGCTGTAACTGTCCAACGAATACCAAATAATCGTCACATCTGGGTTTGCCAACGGTTGGTCGCCCGTATAGACGAGCGTTCCGGGCGATGCGCCGCTTTGCTGCCTTTTTTTTGTCATCTTTTTTCTAAAAATTATGATAAAAATGCTACCCCCCAGTATTTTTGGCGGATTGCTGGTAAAGATACGACTTCAAATAGTTTTTTATTTTCTTTTAAATGAAATAAATAAAAAATTTTTGATTTCTAAAAAATCCGTTTTCCATGTCTCGCGTTGATGTCTTTCTAATCGTCCCTTTTTCAAAAAAATACTCAAAAAATACTTTTCCTCCTCCCTTCGGGGGGATTATACTGGGGGGGGGCTATTTTTCAAAAAAAATGTCAAAAAAGTGTCAAAAAGTTGGTGGATTATAAAGTTAGTTTACCTTTGCAATGTTATTTTTTGGATTAATATTTTTAATCCTTTGTAATCTTATATTTTTTTTCACTATTTAACAAAAAAGAATTTCATCATGAAAAAACTAATGTTGGCAGCAATGGCTGCATTTGCATTTACCGCCGTTTCTGCTCAAAACGCACCCGCTCCAGAACAAGCAAAACCTGAAGCAAAAAAAGAAATGAAAAAGCACAAAGGTCACGACCACGCAAAGGGCGAAAAAGCGCATGACCACGAAGGCGGCGAAATGAAAGCCGAAGGTCAAAAACCCGAAGGCAAAAAAGCAGAAGGTAAAAAAGGTCGCAAAGGAAACAAAGGTCGAAAATCAGCAGAGGCAAAAACAGAAATGCCTGCTCAAAAACAATAATTGATTAAATCCATTTTAGGGTTCCAATTGTTTTTTTATTTAAAATTTTTATGAAATAAAATTTGGAATAAAAAGCAAAAACTCGTTCAAACTTTTTGGACGAGTTTTTGTCTTTTGGCGATGTACAAACCCGCAATGACGAATAATGACCCACATATCGCATAATTTGTAATTGGTTCTCCTAAAAAAAAGTAAGCCGCCACATAGCCGACGATGGGCGAAAGATAGAGCCATTGACTGGCGCGAACCGTGTCTTTTGACAACAAATGAAACCAAATCATGGTTGCGCCAATCGAAATCACGATGCCCATCCAACCCACCGAAGCGAAAAAATTGAGGTCATATACCGTCGGTCGCCCTTGTTGCAGGAGCGCAACGGGCAACAACAACAAGCCGCCAATCAATATTTGCCACGTATTGATGGCGATTTTTGGTAATTTTACGTCCATTTTTGCATAAAAAATGCTCGCCGTCGAATAGCAAATCATGCCGAAAGTGAGAATCAAAATGCCCGTCATCGTCGCCTTCGCATTCGACAACGCAGGAAAACTGGCGCACAAAAGCCCCACAAAACATATCAAAAAACCAATAATTTCTTGGGATAACACCTTTCTTTTGAGCAACAAAGCAGATAAAAACGCAATCAACAATGGATTGATGGCTACAAAAAGGCTCAACAAACCTGCGGATACATATTGAGAAGAAATATAAAAACAACCCGTATAGAGTGTATTGTTCAATATGCCAAGTATCGCCAATTTTTTCCAATCGCTACGGCTGGGCATCGGCGTTTTTCGTTGCAAGACATATAAAAATAAAAACATGAGTGAACCTGCCAACAGAAAGCGATAAAACGCCAATATGATGGGTTCGCCTGCGCGCAATCCAACTTTGGTTGCCACGCCGCCCGAACCCCACAAAATGGCAAATAAAAATCCAATCAAATTATCCATTTTTTTTATTTTTTAGTTGGTAAAACAAGCTGCTGCGCTGCATCGAAGCCTTGAAAATAGTCAATTCCCAAAGGTGGATAACCCAAATTTGTGGCGGCTTGGTCGCCATATAAAAACGGGATAATGATGTGCCGATGCTCGGAATCGGCGTATTTTTCAAAGCAAACTTGCACATTTTGGAATGCTAAATTGCTTAAAAATGAGACATTTTGTTCCGATTTTTGTTGCGCCCAACGCAGTGCGGCAACGTGTTGGCGGAGTGTTTTCGGCGCGCCATGTTGGAGTTGATATATGGAATTGAACAAATACATTTTGATTCGATATTCGATTTTTTCGGCATCAAAATTTTCACTTGTCCAAAAAAAAGGCGCGCATTCGCCCTGCGAAAGTTGATATTTGAGTTTGAAAAACGAATCGTAATGCGTTGAAAAATGATTTGTCCAACCGCCTTTTTCATCGTCTGCCAAGACCAACGCGACGCGAAAAGTGAACGGCAATTGATATTTTTTATTAATTTCGGAAATCACTTTTTGCGCGATGTCTTCTGCATTTTGGCTCCAAAGTTCCGTCAATTTCTCTAAAACATGCGCTTTTCCCATCGGATTGTAGCCGCTCAATGCCGTTACGGGCGACCCATTTTGGGCATTGATGTGCGCCAAATATTGATTGAACCGCCCTAAATCGGCAGGTTTTTGATAATATTCGCGCATCAAATCAAGCATAGGCATCAATTCAAAACACATTTTTTTTATTTTTTTGACAAAAGTAGTCTAAATTTGGTTTGGATACTGGGGGGGGCATCTTTTATCAAAAAAAATACGTAAAAAAATAGTAGAAATGATAAAATAAAGAAAAAAAATAATTTTACCAGATGCACTTTTATATCTCTGATATTCAAAAAATATTAAATGCAAAAGCGTTGCAAATTTCAAATCCTGATGCGCCCATCGAAACGATTGCGCTTGATTCGCGGCGTTTGTCGTTTCCGCAATTGTCGCTTTTCATTGCCATTTCGGGAAAGCAAAACGACGCGCACGCGCATCTACGCGAAGCATACGACGCAGGAATTAGAAATTTTATAGTTTCAAAAAAAGTTGATTTTCAATATTTTGAGAATGCAAATTTTTTGTATGTTAAAAATTCTTTACGAGCTTTGCAGCAATTGGCGATTTTTTATCGGTCGCAATTCGCAGAGCTTGACGTGGTTGGCATTACGGGTTCTAACGGAAAAACGGTGGTGAAAGAGTGGTTGTTTCAATTGTTGCGCAGCGAAAAAAATATTGTCAGAAGCCCTAAAAGTTACAATTCCCAAACGGGTGTTCCGTTGTCAATTTTTCAAATATTGCCGTCTCACGATTTGGCAATTTTTGAAGCGGGCATTTCTCAAACCGAAGAAATGACGCATTTGTCGAATATAATTGCGCCAAAATTTGGCATTTTTACGATGATTGGCGATGCCCACGCCGAAGGATTTGCAGATGTGGAACAAAAAATTGAGGAAAAAATCAAACTTTTTTTGCATCAAAATCCTGCCATAGAAGGCGTAGTTTTTTGTGCCGACCAACCATTGGTTCGTCAAATTTTTGAAAAATATTTTAAAAAAAATAAATTATTTTGTTGGACAAAAAAGATGCCTTCGCTGCGTTCGTCGTCGCCTGTGTTGCTACGGGTGTTGCAAATTCAGCCGCTCAAAAATGAATCAAAAATTGAAATTGTATTAAAAAATAAACAACATTATTATTTTGATATTCCATTTACTGACCATGCGTCTATTGACAATGCGCTGACTTGTTTGACCGCAATTTTGGCGTTTCGACTGTCTCGCGAACCCATCGAAGCGGTTTTGAAACGCATGTCGCAACTCGAACCTGTCGAAATGCGGTTGCAACTGAAAGCGGGCGTGGAAAATGCGTTGCTCATCAACGACACTTACAATTCGGATTTGCATTCGTTGACCGTTGCGCTTGATTTTGCGGCGCAACAAGGCGCAAATCGGCGTAGAACCTTGATTTTGTCTGATATTTTGCAGAGTGGAACCACTCAACAAAACCTTTACACGAAAGTTGCGGCGTTGATTGTAGAAAAAAATATTCAAAAAATAGTTGGAATCGGGACTGAAATTGCGCACTTGGCGACGTTGCTGCCCCCCCCCCAGTATAAAAAGGTGGAACAGCATTTTTTTGCAAAAACGGAAGATTTTTTACAACAAATTCGCAATTCAGATTTTCGAGACGAACTCATTTTAGTGAAAGGTGCGCGGCAATTTGAGTTTGAACGCATTGTAGAAAGGCTTTCGCAAAAAGCGCATAACACAACATTGCAGATAGATTTGAATGCGTTGGCGCATAATTTTCAGGTTTTCAAGCAGTTGGCGACCGAAAATTATACGAAACCCGTCCGATTGATGGCGATGGTGAAAGCCGCCGCTTATGGAAACGGTGCGGAAGAAACAGCGCAATTGTTGGCATTTCAGAAGGCGGATTATTTGGCTGTTGCCTACACAGACGAGGGGATTGCGTTGCGCGAGGCGGGCGCGAAGTTGCCGATTATGGTGTTGAATCCCGATGCCGCGAGTTTCGACGCGATGCTGCGCTATGACCTCGAGCCTGAAATATATAGCCTTTCGATATTGCAACGTTTTTCGGATTTTGCGAAGGGAAAAGTGGCAAAAATCCACTTGAAATTAGACACAGGCATGCACCGATTGGGATTTGAAATGAAAGATATGCAACATTTGAAAGCCATTTTTCAAGCCAATTCAAATCTGAAAGTAGCTTCTGTTTTTACTCATTTAGCGGCTACGGAAAACCCGTTGCACGACGATTTTACGCATGCCCAAGTTCAAAAATATGAAACGATGTATCAACAAATTGCAGAAGTATTACATCAAAACGGACAAAATATGTTGCCGCTTCGACATGTTTTAAACTCGTCGGGCATTGTTCGTTTTCCGCAATATCGCTTCGATATGGTGCGTTTGGGCATCGGTTTGTATGGCATTGATGGCAGCCAAACGCTGCCTGCGCCGTTGGAAGTGGTGCAAACGTTGACGGCTACGATTTCGCAAATCAAGGAATTGGCGGCAGGCGAAACGGTGGGGTATAGTCGGCGCGGTAGCCTCGTGCGCGCTTCGCGGATTGCGACGATTAGTATCGGTTATGCTGATGGATTGTCTCGATTGGCGGGTTTGGGTCGTTTTTCGGTGTGGTTGCATGGCAAATTTGCGCCCATTGTCGGCAGCGTTTGCATGGACATGACGATGGTGGACGTGACCGATATTGCGGAAGCAAAGGAGGGTGACAACGTTGAAATATTTGGGAAAAACCAATCTGTTCAAGCCCTCGCTGATGCGTTGGGGACAATTCCTTATGAAGTTTTTACACATATATCCGAGCGAGTGAAACGGGTGTATTTGCAAGAGTAAAGCTATTAAAAAAAGCCGTTTTTAACTTTTTTTGCTTTTTTTTCGTTTTTTTTTGAACAAAAAAGATGAAAAGTTTTTTTTATTTAAGGAGAATGTTATACCTTTGCGTCACAATCAATTTTGCGAAACAATTCAATTGATTTTTCGGTAATGGGTGAAAATGGTTGATTGTTATAATTAGGCTGCAAACGCATTAGCATATTTTCCATGTTTGAAATAATACTTGTTGATGTACATACCAATAACATTATCGTGGATTTCTTCATTTTTTGAGAAGCAAATCGTTTTTCGAGATAATCTCTTTAAATGTGTTCTAAAATTGAGGTTTTTACGCTCAATTTTCCAGGTGTTATCTTTACCGACGATATGGATATACGCTTTGGGCAAATGTTTTTCATAAGCTGCCCAAGCATCTGAATGACAAATACGAATCGGTAAATGCGCCACTTTTTGCACCAGTTGTTTGAGAGAATCGTCTGTTCGTCGTCCGTTGTGATACGCTAAAATAAGCCCTGTTTTACGCTCAACAGCGTACCAAGTCCAACGCTGATTGGATTTATTTTGGACAAAAGACCAAAATTCGTCCCATTCAGTGTCATAATAAAAGACAATGTCTAATTTTGATAATTGACCCGTTTCTACTTTATCCACTAAATAAGGGTTTACGTCAGGGCTTTTTTTTTCGTAAAACAGCAATAACGGTATTTTTATCAACTCCTAAATTACGGCTAATATCCCGAACACCACTACTATTTAAGGTTTGTTCAAGAATTTTAGATTTGACATGAGGTTTGCTCGCTTCGTAAGTGTAAGTCGTTTGAAAGCTACGCTTACAATCATTACAACGCCACCTCTGGATGCCATTAGGGCGTTTGCCGTTTTTACAAATATCTTTACTGTCGCAGTGTCCACAGACAACCTGAGTTTCTATTTTATGATACATACTTTTTGAGCGCTAAGATAAGCAATCAACCAATTTCACCCACTACC
>JBJOPA010000152.1:0-7268 GCA_046051005.1 Bacteroidota bacterium | reverse complement strand
GACGGGCAAAATTATTTAGAAAAAAGCATTGATGCGCATCAGGCTTTTATCGAATATGTCCAATCGTTTCAAAATCCTGATTTTATATCGAAAGAAATCGTCGAAAATGCCAAAAGTCGTTTCGATGCCACGATTCAATATCTTGATTTGACGGTCAAAAACGGCAACGCGGCGCAAATCAAGGCGGCGCGTTATTTCAAATCGGTGAGCGCGATGCGTTGGGCGCGTTTTTTGGCGTTCGGAAAAGACAAAAAAGCGGCTTTGGCGGTCATGCAACCCGCCATGCCCGACCTCGAAACTTGGAAACCACAAGATTTTCCGTTGACGTATCAAAAAGGCGAAAAGGTTTTTGTTCAAAAACATGAACCGTTTTTGGAGGCGCAAAATTTGGCGTTTGTCAACTATGCCGAGTGGCTTTTTGAGGTTGAAAAGAAGGAAACCGATGCCAAAACCTATGTGCAACGCGCCTTGCAATCGCGTTGGTTGAACAATTGGACGCGGTTTGCGGCGCAATTTTTTCAAACAAAAATCGAAAATTCGTCGCTCGAATATCCAAAAGTATTGAGCGAATTGTTGAAACAATATAAAAATTTGACAAACGAAGAGAAAAATATTGTTCAAAAAACGGGCGAAGGTTCGCCGCTCTACGTTGCTCGCCAATTTCGCTTGATTCTGGAAGCTCAAAACGATAAAAAAACAGCAAAAACGTATCCAAATTTTGCTGAATCTTGCGCGACGGCTGCCAAAGAATTGATGAAATATTCGACCGAAAAAGTGGGCGATGACGTGATTGCCCAACTTTTTGACTACGCCGTAAAAGGTGGTTTTGCCGCCGACGAAGCATTGACGTTTGCAAAATCAAAATTATATGCTCAAAACATTAAAAAAGATATATTATTTCCGCTCGATTCTGTCAAGTTCGTCGAGCAATCAGTGTTGCCGTTGGGTCGGTTGGTGTTAGAGAAAAAATTTCCTGCCGTCGAGCAATCGGCGGATTGTTCTGCCAAAAATACGTTAGCCGCGTTGTATCAAACGTTTAAGGACGTGGAAACGGCAAAAAAGATATTTAAATTGGCGAAAGAATGTGAACAAAAAATTGCAGAAGAAAAACGTAGAGCGGATACCAAATTTAATTTTATGTTCGGTATTTATCCGATTACGTTGGCGACTACGAAATTTACGAATATTGGCGGACACGTTGATTTTCGATTTAAGAAAAATGCCCATTCGTTTGGTTATAACATCGTGAAAGACAAACGAGATTATGGCATTTTGGCTTCTAATATTGAACAAAAAGTATATTGGTCGGGCTTCAAAATGCGGTATGCGTTTAAGCATTTTTCGACGCAATTTAGCAAAATATACTGGGGGGGTATGTTTACATACGCTCAAAAAGAAAGTTTTGCCGTCGAAAATCAGACGCTCGCCTACATGACGGCGACGGCGGTGGAAAACAATCAGCGCATCACGGCGGAGTTTTTGCCGACCGAAAAACAGTATGAAGTGATGGGAATTATCGGTTTTCAAGCCTTGAAAAAATTGGTGGCGACGGATTTTCATATCGGTTTGGGCGGTTCTTTCAACCAATTTAACGGCGGAAATGCGCGTTATTGGGAAAAAACGGGCGTAACTTATTCCGACAACGAATTTATCAGCAAAAAACGGGCGACCGTTTTTTATCCGCAAGTCCGCGTCGCTTGGAGCATTGGACTCAATTTTGGAAAACCACGATAGTTTTTTTTGAAAAATATTTTTGTTTTCAATACGTTTCGTTTTTCAGGTTTGGTGTTGATGTTTTTTTAATCGTCGAATTTCCAATTAAAAATAAAATAAATTATAAAAAAATAAAAAAAATAAAATCGCCTCGCACACCCATGCGCGAGGCGATTTTTATATGAAAAATGCCGTTTTATACTGGGGGGTAGCTATTTTTTAGACGGTGGAAAAAAATCGAGCGGCAAGCGCGGATTTTCTTTCCCCAATTCGTTTTCAATGTCTTGCAACTCGGCATTCAAAGCGATGACAGACAGATGAATCTCGCGCAACGACAATGCCAACGAAATCACCATCGAACCCAAACCTATCGAAAAAAGATGTCTTGCCCAAATAAAATTATGTTCAAATGCTGAAAACATGCTTAAAACGCACATGAACAAAGAGAATGCGCCAAACCATTGCATATTCCGAATAATGTAAATGCGTCGCCGCAAATTGCGCAATTGAACCAATAAATGGTCTTGTTGTTTTTCGATATATTTTCCTTTCAAATTCCGAATCAAGTTGCTAATCGCCAAAAAACGATTGGTGTAAGCCAACATCAACAAGGAAATTGCAGGAAACAAAACGGCGGGCGTGGTAATACTGAACTCTTCCATCTTTATAATTTTTTTTTAATAATTAAACCATTGACAGAACAAATAATACGTGATTCTGTTGTATGTTTGCGCATTATTTTATTCAAAATTTCGTCATTTTTTTTACATTTTTCTTATATTTTTTTACATTTTTAATCGTTTTTTTTATGTATGATATTCTTGTTTACGCGCATTCGTGGTTGCGTTGGGCGGTCGTTATTTTTGGTGTAATGGCTTTGTTGCGAAGCTGGCAAGGTTGGAAACAAAGCCGAATCGTTGAAGCTGCCGACAAACGCATCAATCTTATTTTTATAGCGTCGTTGCATCTTCAATTGGTGATTGGCATTTTGTTGTATTTTGTGTACAGTCCGTTTGGCTATCAAGCGGTCAGTTCAATGGGCATGGCGGCGGTGATGAAAAATGCCGCGTTCCGTTTTTGGTCTGTCGAACACTGGTTTATCATGCTTTCGGGCGTTGTGGTGGCGCAAATTGGCAGCATCAAATCTAAAAGACAAGCCGATGGGACGGCACAACATCGCGTAGCTTTCAAATGGTTTGCGGCGGCAATGTTCCTCTTGTTGGTGGGCGTTTTGATGGTCGTCACAAGCGGACATCGCGAGTGGATTAAGTTTTAATATTCAATTGATAAAGAACCACTTATAAATCTAAGTGGTTCTTTATTTGTTCTTTAAAAAACTATTGACATTGCAGAAAAATGGGCGATGTTCGGACGCGATTGCTCAAATTTCCTGCGCGGTCGCGGACGTAAAACTCATAGACCAATGTGTCCACAGGCTTCACGCGGGAAGGTTTGCAGGGCGGCAAAATGCCTCGACAACAGGTCGTCGGCAACGTCAATTTTGCTGTGCCAATGACTCCGTTGCCCGAACCTTTTTCGGGTATTTTGGGAAGGCGGAAACGCTCGGCTTCCGTGTTGTCGCGTAGGTCAATGAAAAATACGTCGAAACTGTCTTTGCTTCCCAAATCGCCATCGCCGTCGGTGAAGCTGAAATTGACAAATAACGAGTCTTCGTTGCCCAATTCGCCTTGTTTCAAGCTACTTTTTGAAAGGGAAATGAACTCAATTTTTGGCTCTTTCGGATAGTCGGGCGGCGTTACACAATGCCAAAGCCCTACGATTCCTAATGAAAAAAGTGCTATCGGAATTATCTTTTTCATCATTTCTATTTTTTTTAAAGTTTTTTAATTTCATTAATTTCACCCCATTTTCTTTCATAAACATGGGCATTCAAAGGGAAAAATTGCATCAAAAAATCGGTCAGATACTGGGGGGGGGGCTTTTGGAAGCCGAAATTACCCAACTTGCGCTCGACGTTTGCCGATTTCAATATCAACACAATGATTTGTACCAACGTTTTTGCGATTTGTTGCGCAAAGACGTTTCAAAGATAACGCAAATTTCTGAAATTCCGTTTCTTCCGATTCAATTTTTTAAAAATTATTTGATTCAAACCAACGAAAACGGCGAAAAATGGCAACCGCAATCCGTCTTTACAAGTAGCGGAACGACGGGCAGCGTCACCAGTCAACACCTCGTGCGCGACCATGCGCATTACCTGCGCGTGGCAAAATTTGGTTTTGAACGTGTCTATGGAAATGTTTCAGATTATTGTGTATTAGCTTTGTTGCCCTCTTATTTGGAGCGTGAAGGGTCGTCATTGATTGCCATGACGCAAGATTTTATTGAACAAAGTAACGATGCCGACAGTGGTTTTTTTCTATACGATTTTGAAAAATTATTAAAATTATTAAAACAAAAACAAATTGAAGAAAAAAAAGTATTGCTCATTGGCGTTAGTTTTGCCTTGTTGGATTTGGCAGAAAAAATAGTTGCCGATTCGCAAAAAATAAACCTCCAAAACATCGTCATCATGGAAACGGGCGGCATGAAAGGACGACGAAAAGAATGGACGCGCCCGCAACTACATGCGCAACTTTCCAGCGCGTTTGGCGTTTCCGACATCCATTCGGAATACGGAATGACCGAATTGTTGTCGCAAGCCTACGCACCCGCGCAAGGTTTGTTCGAGCCGATGCCGACGATGAAAGTCGTGAGCAGAATGATGAACGACCCGCTCACGATTTTGCCGAATCAAGGCAAGTTGGGCGTTTTGAACGTCGTAGATTTAGCCAATTTGGATACGATTTCCTTTATTGCAACTGACGATTTGTGTAGAATTTATGAAAATGGAACCTTTGAAGTTTTGGGAAGATTGGACAATTCTGACCTGCGCGGCTGCAATTTGATGGTGGCAGAAGGCTAAATAAAATCAAAATAAAATCAAAAAATAAAACCCAAAAATAAAACCGTCGTTGGAAAAAATCCAACGACGGTTTTGTGGTTTTTTGAATAAAAATTATTTATAATTTAATCCAAAACCAAATTTATACAAAGGGTCTTTGCTGTCATATGGCAAATCTTCTTTTTGATTGCGCACCGCCTCCATACTCGACGGCAATTCAAACGGCAACTTGCCTTCTGGACGCGCTTTTCCGAAAATAACGTCTAACAAAGCGGCATCGCTGGCACCAAAATTTGCGAACAACGCCTTTGAATTGGCACTAATTTCAGGCAAAACGGCGGCTCGGTCGAGGTAAATATCCACGATGGTCGGCACGGTTTTAAGCAATTGCAGAATTTCTGCTTTTTCTTTCGCGGGGAAATCCAAGTCGCCATGATGAAAACCTTTTGCAAACGGAATCGTAGTTTCGACGGGTTTCCAAGGGGTGTTCAAACGAATGATGGCGAGGTCGGCATCTTTTGGATTAGACACGATTTTGCCGTATTTCGCCGCCGTTGCGGAATCACAATTTTTGATATAAATTTTTAAATCCGTTTTGACGAGTGGCAAATTGATATCATTTTTCAGCAATGTGAACGAACGGCGTTGTGCGGCATCTGCTTCTTTTTGAAACGCGGGGTTTCCGACAATGTCTTTCACCTTTTCGACGGCTACAAATGGATTTTCAAACAAACCCAACTGAAATTTCAAACGCAACAAACGGGTGACAGATTGGTTGATGCGGGCTTCTGAAACTTTGCCTTCTTTCACCAAATCAATGATGTGTTGTGGGCAATTTTCGCCGCCAAATTGGTCAACGCCTGCTACCAACACTTTTTCTACGCGCTCTTTTTCGGTTAGTTTTTCTACGCCCCATGCGCGTGCGGGCCATGTCCACGTAGGTGTTTTGAGGTCGGTAATCAATCCCCAATCGGTACAAACGATTCCATCATATTTGTATTTTTCACGAAGCAAAGTCGTGATAATTGTTTTGTTGAACGACATCGCCACGTCTTCGGAAGTTTGACCCGTCGGCACGCCATAATAAGGCATGATGGCGGCAGTTTTGGCTTTAAACGCGGCTTCAAATGGAATTAAATGATAATCGAAATTTTTTCCAGGATAAATTTGTCCTTTTTGGAAAGGAAAATGTGGGTCGAGACCTTCTTTTTGTGGACCGCCGCCGGGAAAATGTTTGGTCATGCAGGCTACGCCATTGGCGAGGTCGGGGCTTTGCAAACCGTTGATGTAAGCGGTCACCAATCGGGCGGTCAGTTGTGCATCTTCGCTGAAAACGCCCGAAATGCGCGCCCAACGCGGCTCGGTTGCCAAATCAATTTGTGGGTGCAAGGAAATGCGAATGCCCACCGCCATATATTCTTGTCGCACGATGTCGGCAAAACGTTGGGTGAGTTTGTCGTCACCGATGGCGGCAATGCCCGGCGTTTCGGGCCAAAGCGAAAAGCCATTGGCTTTCATGGCAAAAATATTGTGGCTGAAATGGTTGCGCGGGTCGCTCGCTATCGTGATTGGAATGCCAAGTCGTTGTGTTTCTGCAAATTTTTGAATGTTGTTGTACCAAATTGCCATCGTTTTTGGGTCTTCGGGGATTTCCCAAATGTTGAAATGGGTCATTTTCAGCTTTTCGATGTTGACCATTGCGGGCGGCATCATGGCGGCAATGCCTTTCACTTTTGAGGGGTCGCCCTCGATGGTTCCGTCGTTGTTAATGCCTGCGCCGTTGATGAACATCAAACCTGCTTTTTCTTCCAACGTCATTTGCGAAAGCAAATCGGCTACCCGTTTTTCGATGGGTTGGGCGGCATCTTCGTAGATGTCTTTTTTGCCGTTGTGATTCAAATCGCGGAATGCCGTTTTGGTTGGTGCATTGTTGCAAGACCATGAACTTGCCATTAGAAGTAGCGCGATACTTCCCTTTTTCCAATTTTTCATGCTGTTTTTTCTATACTTTACTTTAAAAAAATTATAAAACTTAATTTCGGACAAATGTAGTCATAATTTTATTATATTAATGATTTGTAATTTTAAAATAGTTGCAAACATGCCCCCCCCCCAGTATAAATCGCTTTTTTCAGGTGCAAAGGGCATTTTTTTTCTGAAAATTTATTAATTTTGTGCATTCATTTACGATAAAAACGCTTTTTTTTATGCGAAAAATTATTTTTCTTTTTACCTTTTTGATGGGCGCATTTGCTGTGTTTGCGCAAAATTTAGACAGTTTTTCACCGTCAAATTTGCGCAACGATTCTACTTTGAATCAACAATTAATCAAATACAAATCTTTGCTGAACGATGCGATGTATCAAGCAGACGAAAAACAATCGTTGGTTTATGCGCAAAAAATAAGCGATTTGAACGAAGTATTTTGCCAACTTAAACCCGATTCGGACACTTTGAAGGCAGTTTGGGGACATTCGATTCTATTGCTCGGTCGCTATTACGACACGACTTCGGTATCTTCCGAAGCCTTCAAATGCGGTGAAAAAGCAAACGCTATTTTCACGGATTTAGTCAAGAAAAGTCCTGAAAATTTGGATTATCATTTGGGTCTTGCGCTTTCGTTTTGCGTCATGTCTCGGGCAATTAACGA
>JBJOPA010000151.1:0-8118 GCA_046051005.1 Bacteroidota bacterium | reverse complement strand
CCCCAGTATTTTCACTCCTAAATTCCCCCGAAGGGAGGAAGTAAGGCATCAAAATCAAGAAAAAAAAACGTTTTTCGCTTTTCATATCCATCTTAAAAAAAGTTGTATGTTTGCGTATTGTTTTTGATTTATCGTTTAAAAATTAAGCGTTTTTGCTATGTTTAAAACTCCAATTTTTCCTAAAAAAAATATCGTTTCTCCAATTATGTTAAGTCTTTTGATTGCTTTTTTTCAACAATTATTTGGTGTGTCGGACGTGCGCGCACAGCCAATTCCGTTGGACGAACAAAAATGGCAATTCCAACGCGGCGATGACATGAAATGGGCGACCCCCCAGTATAACGACCAAAATTGGCAAAAAATAGTCGTTGGAAAATCGTGGGAAGCCGCTTTGGGCGAGCTTTACGACGGCTTCGCATGGTATCGCCGCACGGTGATTGTCCCAAAATCGCAACAAAAAGCGGTTTGTAAATATAATCAAATGGTGATTCGATTGGGTATGATTGACGATGCCGACGAAACGTATTTCAACGGCGTAAAAATTGGTGCAACGGGCAAATTTCCGCCCGAATCCCAATCGGCGTGGGACGTGCAGCGCGTCTATTTTGTGCCGAGTGAGTTGATAAAATACGACGAACCCAACACGATTGCCGTTCGCGTGGCGGATTGGGGCGGCGGCGGCGGTTTGCACGCGGGCGAGTTCAGTTTGGAAGCCGTTTCGTGGAAAGACAAATGTAAAATAAAAATAAAGAATGAAAGTGAAACAGATGCTTTTAAATCTAATACAAGAATTTCTAATTTCATCTCCATCGAAAACGATTCAAAACAAAAAATTGAAGGAATGTTGCGTTGCGAATTGAAAACTTTTGCTGGAAAAATAGTCGAAGTACAAGAAAAAAAGTTAAAATTACATGCAAAAAGCAAGTTTTCCGACTTGAAATTTGATTTTTCGCCGCAACCCGCAGGTTTTTACAATTGGGAAGTACAACTGATAGACGATAAAAAATTTGCCACAAAAGCCAATTATGGCTTTGCCGTTGAACCCGAAAATGCCGTTGTTGCGCCTAATTTTCCAAGCAATTTTGACCAATTTTGGAGCGATGCACGACGGGAATTAGACAGCATTGCACCCAAATTTAGGGTTGTCAGAAAGCATGAAAAAAGTAATTTGTTGGTCGAAGTTACAGAAATTGAGATGATTTCGATGGGCAATAAACGCATTCGAGGCTATTATTCGCGTCCAAAAGGTAAGAAAAATTTGCCCGCTTTGCTGCGCGTGCAGGGCTACGGAAGCATCATGGAACCGCACGACCCGCAGACTGATATGGCGATTTTTTACCTCAATATTCGCGGTCACGGCAACAGTCGGGAGGACGTAAATCCGGGTTTTCCGGGTTTTTTGTTGTCGGGTTTGGACGCGCCTGAAACGTATATATATCGGTCGGCTTTCATGGATTGCATTCGGGCGGTGGACTTTTTGGCGGCGCAACCTGAAATTGATGTCGAAAAAATTGGCGTAGCAGGCGCAAGTCAAGGCGGCGCGTTGAGTATTGTGACGGCGGCGTTGGACAATCGTATCAAATTTTGCCAACCCGATGTGCCTTTTTTGAGCGATTTTCCAAATTATTTCAAAATCGCAAGATGGCCCGCCGAAGAGTTTTTGGAACATGCCCAAACGCAAAACAAATCAATGGAAAAGATTTTTGAAGTGTTGAATTATTTTGATATAAAAAATTTTGCTACCCGTGTGCGCGTTCCTGTGTTTATGGGCGTAGGTTTGTTTGACGATGTTTGCCCGCCCGCCATCAATTTTGCGGCGTTCAACAACATGCCGTCGGCGAAAAAAACGTTTTGTCTCCACCCAACTTCGGGGCATTCGATGCCGTCCGAACAATACGATAAAAGTATGAAATGGATAAGAGAACAAATAAAAACGTTGCGATAGCCCCAAAAATAGCCCCCCCCCAGTATAATTGGTCATTTTGGGCATTATTTTCCATAAAAAATAAAATATGAAAAAATATATTGCGTTTTTGCGCGGCATCAATGTTGGGAATATTCGCATCAAAATGGCGGATTTGAAAAATGCTTTTGAACAACTGGATTGTCAAGAAGTTTCGACGTATTTGCAAACGGGGAACGTGGTTTTTCAATCCGAGCAAAATGCCGCTGAATTGAAGATAGTTTTAGAAAAAAGTCTTTCACAAAAGTTTGATTATGAAGCATTTGTGTTGATTTTTGATTTCAATTTTTTGAAAAAAGCAATTGAAAGTTATCCTTTTGAAAAACAAGAAACGCATCACGATTACGTCATTTTTGTAGAAACAGAACCCATTTTGACGGACTTGAAAACCGTTGCGCAAAACATGGGTGACGAAACCCAACGCATCGCTTTTGGCGAAAACGTGGTGTATTGGAAGGTCGAAAAAGGCGAAAGCACCAACACGGCGTTTGCAAAAACGATTGCAAAAGCCAAATATAAAAGTGTCACGACCACGCGCAACCTCAACACGTTGGAAAAAATGGAATAAAAAATTAAGAAATATAAAATTTATTTAACGAATGGCGGATAAAAACGCCAATGCCCGCAATTCTGCCCACGTAAAAATGCTTTTTCGACCCAGACTGAATCCCAAATGCCCGCCCGCATTGACAGTTTCGAGGTGAAAATATTCATGTTTTTCTGCAAGTGACTTGGGGATACATTTTTGGGTTGCCATCGGGTCATTTTTGGCTTGTACGGAAAGCGACGGCACGCGCAATTTATCCAAAAAATTCATCGCCGAACCTTCGTAATAATACTCTGCCACGTCTCGAAAACCATTCACAAAAGCAAATGCCGCCACAACATCAAACCAACCTTTGAGAAAATTAAATGCTTTTAAATCAAAAATTTCAGGGAATAATTTGGCTTTCGTAGCAATTTTATTGCCTGCATCGTTGTGAAACATGGTTCGATAGAGGAAATTGCCGCGTCCTGCCAGCGTTTCGGTCGAGTCGCGGAGGTCGAGTGGGGGGCTGAATGTTGCCACTCGCGCCAACGTTGCAGGCGCGTAAAGCGAAGCAAATTTCAACGAAATATTGCCGCCCATGCTGAACCCCACGAGTGCCGATTTGAGGTAATTTTTTTGCCGCATCACGAAGTCAAAAACCGTTTTCAAATCCTCAATTTCGCCGTGACTGTATAGCCGAAATTGCCGATTCATTTCGCCGCTACACGAGCGACAATTCCACGCCACGACATCGAAACCATGTTCGACCAAAATTTTTGCCATGCCCACTACATACGGTCGGCGGCTGTTGCCCTCCAAACCGTGTGTCAGAATCACGACGGGCGGCACTTCGCCCGCGTGCGCGACGGCAGTTTCATAGACATCGAGGTCGAGAAAATCGTCGTCGGGCGTGTCAATTCGTAGGCGACGCGGCGTTGGCGCATCAATAATTTTGCGATAAGATGGAAAAATGGTTTGCGTATGGCGTTCAGGTTGCCACCAAACGGATTGATAGGTGTGGTTTTCAAAATAAGGCATAGTTTCTTGATGGGCAGTTTTTTTTAGAAAATAATTAGCAGTTTAAATAATAAAATTTTATTACTTAAACTGCTAATTTTGTTGCGCAAAAACTGGGTTTTTAATACTCTTTTCCGTAGCTTTCGTAGCCTACGCGAGCGAGATGCTCGTATTTGCGCGTCACTTCGTTGGCGAGTTCTTGTTTGTAACTCATCAAATTATCTTGCAACATTTTATCATGCGAAGCCAATATTTGAACCGCCAAAATGCCTGCATTTTTCGCACCATTGAGCGCAACCGTAGCAACAGGAACGCCCGTTGGCATTTGCAAAATGGACAAAACCGAGTCCCAACCGTCAATCGAACTGGCGGTTTTGACGGGAACTCCGATGACGGGCAACGGCGACAATGCTGCCACCATACCCGGCAAATGCGCCGCGCCACCCGCACCCGCGATGATGACTTTTACGCCTCGTGTGTGGGCTTCTTTTGAAAACGAATAGAGGCGTTCGGGCGTGCGATGTGCCGAAACGAACGTAATTTCAAACGGAATTTTGAAGTCTTCTAAGACTTCGGCAGCTTGTTTCATCACGCTCAAATCGGAATCTGAACCCATGATGACACTGACGAGAACTTGTTTCATATACTTTTTTTTTAAAGAAAATTATAGCAGCGTGGACGAAAAAGAAAAACTAAAATTGAGTCGCAAAGATGCTACTTTTTTTATAGTTTTTAAGTAAAATCATTTTTTTATGACATTGTGTCAAAAAAAAATGATTTTGACCGTTTTATACTGGGGGGTATCAATTTTTGAAAATTTTCAGCATAAAATTTGGACGATTAAGAAAATATCAACACAAAACATGAAAAATGTGCTTTTTTTAAACAAAAATTTTTCTTTTTTTAAAAAATAGCTTAAAAATAGATTTTATACTGGGGGGTATCAATTTTTGGAAATTTTCAGCATAAAATTTGGACGATTAGGGAAATATCAACACAAAACATGAAAAACGTATTTTTTTTAAACAAAAATTTTTCTTTTTTAAAAAAATAGCCTAAAAATGGATTTTATACTGGGGGGTATCGTTTTTTGGATAAAAATTTAAAAACTGACGAAAAACACGGTTGGGTATTTCGTCAGTTTCGTTTTTTTTTTTAGGAGGCGGAATTTTCGATAAGTTCAGATTTTAGTTCAAATTTTCGGAACGGCACTACGTTTTCAGAGGCGATTTGCCGATAGAAATCCGCCGATTTGGTGTTGATTCTTTCCATCGTCGTGAAGTCCGTACGCATGAGACCAAAACAATATGTGTTTCCGAGATTCCACTCAAAATTATCCCACGCCGACCAATGGATAAAGCCATTTACGCGCACGCCGTGCTGGTTGATGGCGATATAAATCTGCTCTAAATAATCTTGAATCGCCCCAATTCGCTGTTCATCGTCGGTCGTACAAATGCCACTTTCGGTGATAACAATTGGTTTTTTATATTTTTTCCAGAGATATAACATGTTTTTGAGCATTCCTTCTGGTTTGTATCCCCACATTTTGTCGTTTTTGATGCCCATTTTTGCCAATTTTCCTGGATTTTTGATTTCAGAAATCGGCAATGGGTTGAAAGGCATATAAGCATAATAACTCATGCCAACGAAATCGCATTGCGGGAAAAAATCATGCGTTCTTTTGTTAAACAAATAATCTACCGTTTTTGCCAACACCCAACCGAGCGGGTCAAAACCTTCAAAAAAGCAAGTATTCAAGGAGATTCCGACGGGTTTTGCGTCATTTTCCATTTTCAACATCCGAAAAACCGCCTCATGTGCGCGACCCAAATGCGTCAACACGCGATTGGCGGTCAACAATTTTCCTTTTTTGAACGGCGGAAAATCGCCCATGATATAGCCATTCATGACATAAACATTGGGTTCGTTGAAGGTGTTCCACGAACTTACATATTTGTCGAAATGATGAATTGTTTTTTGACAAAAATCAACAAACATGGCGATATTTTCTTCGTATTCAAACGCGCCACGCTTTTCAAACCAATTTGGGTGGGCAAAATGATGCAACACGAGCATGATTTTGGTCCCATTTTCGTTCAATTTTTGGAAAAAATCTTGATATTCTTTCACCACATTTTCGTCGAATGCGTTGAATGGTTCGGTTTGCAACCGCGCCCAATCCAATCCACAACGATAAACCGACCCAAATTTGGACAACAAATCTACATCTTCAGCGCGTTGCTGTTCATGGTCGGTGGTTCGGTCAAAAACGGAGCCGTCTATGGCTTGCACGCCGCGCCAGTTGTGGTCAGAAGCCGTTTCAATCTGCGCTGCCGCCGTTGAAACGCCCCAAAAAAAGTCGGAAGGAAAATGCAATGCCATGAATCGTTGTTAGAAAAAAAGTAAACCTAATTTGGTAGTATTTAAATCATAAAAAACATGATGCAAATGTAGAAATAAGTGTTGAAAAATATACGTAAAAAAAAACTTTTTGAAAAACATTAACAATTTTGACAAATGAGAACGATTTTTTTTACACTTTTACGCCCTTTTTGTAGCAAAATGACAAAAATGCCGTTAAAAAAAAACGCGAGAAAAAAGACCGCGATTTGGAGATTAGACAATATTGGAAGAATGAAAATTGCTGTTTTAGAACTCACGCCGACTGGACATTACACCCTCGTGGAAAGCGTTGTCAACATTTATGCCACCAATCCGACGGCAGAAATCACGATTTTTACGAACGAAAACGGAGAAAAACATCTCAATTACTTGGTGTCAGACCAAAATCGCGTGAAAATCGTCACTTGCGGCTCAGATACTGGGGGGGGGGCATTTTCCGATTTTTTTCATAAAATTAATGCCCAAAACTTCAATAAATTGTTTGTCGTGACGCTCGAAACTACGTCGAATCAAGTTTTTGAAGTTGCAAAAGCCTTTGCTGCGCATGAATTTAATTGCCCGATTTATTTTTTTATCCACAACATTGACAATTGGTTTGGCAAAACTTTTTTCAACCGTTTGCACAACGTGTTGTTCGATAAAATCACGTTTTCGAGTTGGCGATTTTTTAAATATCAAATCAAATTTCAATTCATTTTTCCAAAATATAATCCTGCCATTTTGGAAAAAGTGCGTCGAAGCGGCGGCAAATTGGTGGCACTTTCGCCCGCCGTTGCCGATGGGATAGGGGAGTGGGTTGCCCGCGATTTCATCGAAATTATCCCGTTTTCGTTCTACAATCCGAGTTTGCGCGACACGTCTTCGCCCGATGTGTTGCGGCTTTGTTTGCCGGGTTTTGTGTCGGCTACTCGGCGCGATTATTTTTCGATTTTCAAGATGTTAGACGAATTGGAAGCGAAAAATCCGATGATAAAAAACAAATTAATCATTGATTTGTTGGGCGGCATTTCTGTTGCCGAAAATGGGGAATCGGTGGTCGCGGAAGCCAAAAAATACATCGCCAAAGGTTTTAAAATTTTGTTATACGAACGGGCGATGGTGAGCGTTTCTGATTTTGATGCGAGTTTGGCGGCGAGTCAGATTGTGGTCGGAAATTTGCATCTCAAACAAGGAGCTTCGGGCATGTACGGCAAGTCGAAGGAATCGGGTTTGGTGTTTACGATGATAAAAGCGGGTAAAATTGGAATAGTTCCAGCCGAATATAATTTTGATGAAGCCTTAAAAACCTCTATTTTAACGTTTAAAAATTATACGGATTTGGGAAATTTGATATTAAATTTGGTCGAAAATCCCGAAAAAATCAAAACATTGCAACGAGAAGCCATCAAAAATGCCGAACAATTTTTGCCTCAAAATATTTATAAACGCTTAGAAAAAGAAAATTAATTTTATATGAAAAAAATATTGGTGACAGGTTCTTCGGGCTTGATTGGGTCAGAAGTTTGCGTCTATTTCACCAACAAAGGTTGGGAAGTGCATGGCTTGGACAGCAATCAGCGCGCCGTTTTCTTCGGACCCAACGGCGATACGCGCTGGAATCAGTCGCGTTTGCAAGCCACGTTGCCCCATTTTCAGCATCACGAACTCGACATTCGGCAGCGCGAACCGCTCATTGACCTCGTGCGCAACATCGCGCCCGATGCCATCGTGCATACCGCCGCCCAACCGAGTCACGATTTGGCAGCCAAAATGCCCTTTGAAGATTTCGACACCAACGCCGTCGGAACCTTCAATTTGTTGGAGGCGACGCGCCGTTTTTCGACAGATATTCCGTTTGTTCATATGTCAACAAATAAAGTATATGGCGACGCGCCCAACGAAATTGAAATGACCGAAACCCCCACGCGATGGGATTACGCAGACCCCCAGTATGCGCATGGAATTGACGAAAATTTTAGGATTGACCAATGCAAACACTCGCTTTTTGGTGCGTCGAAAGTGTCGGCGGATATTTCGGTGCAAGAATATGGGCGGTATTTTGGAATGCCGACTTGCTGTTTGCGTGGCGGTTGTCTGACGGGACCCAATCACAGCGGCGTAGAATTACATGGTTTTTTGTCTTATTTGATTAAATGTAATTTGGAAGAACGCGAATACACCATTTTTGGTTACAAAGGAAAACAAGTGCGCGACAATATCCATT
>JBJOPA010000150.1:0-7259 GCA_046051005.1 Bacteroidota bacterium | reverse complement strand
TCAAATATCCCTTCAAATACGACCGTCGGCACGACTTTAAAGCGGTCGGCAGCTATAAGTTTTCTGATAAATTTACGTTTACGGCTTCGTGGGTCTATGGAACGGGCAATTCGATTACGCTTTACACCAATTCGTTTTCGTTGCCCACGATTAATGCGCAGCGCAGGGGTTTTGATTTTCAAGGGACGCAATACGCCGTATCAAGCGCAGGCGAACGCAATGCCTTCCGAATGCCCGCCTATCACCGACTTGATGTGTCTTTTGAGTGGACAAAAAAGAAACGACTTTTCACCCGCATCTGGACTGTGGGCGCGTACAATGCGTATAGCCGCGCCAATCCGTATGCACTTTATCAAGATACACAAGCCGTGAATGGGCGCGATGTGCCTGTCTATCGGCAGTTTAGTATCCTTCCCATTGTTCCATCAGTCAGTTATGGATTTAAATTTTAAAAAAAATCTTCTTCCCCCTTTCGGGAGGATTGAGGGGGGAAAAATGCCCCCCCCCAGTATATCGGCATCTAAATCAATAAAAAAGAAATAAAATGATTTTAAAAGTAATAAAATATCAATGGATAGCCGCCTTTGGCTTGTTGATGAGTGTTTCGGCTTGTACATCAAATTGGTTTACGCCCGTCGTTGATGTGGAAGTTCCTGCCCACGTTCCCAAACTCGTTGTCTATGCCAATTGGCAAACCAACGAAGATTCGATGATTGTTTTTGTTTCGCAAAGTCGTGGTTCATTGGATTCGAGTTTCTATGACGTGGACTCTGTAATTGCCAATGCAGGTCGGAACAATACCTCATTTAAATATGATACCGTAGCTGGCGCAAAAGTGGATTTGTATAAAAATGATGTTTTGGTGATGACGATTCCAAGTATCGGCAAAGGCATTTTTGCAAAATTCGGGCGCAACTTAACTGATTCGGTGGGTGGCTCTACCTACAAATTAGTCGTTTCTGCACCAGGTTTCACCACCATTGAAGCCGTGCAACCGCTCTATTCACGACCCGTTGTCAAATCTTTTTTCTTTGCCACAGACGGCGCATTTTATACCGACCCAAATGCCGTCATTCCCACCTCGCCTCAAAAAGGTGATGCCATTGACATCGAATTTCAAGACCCTGCGGGCGAAGTGAATTTTTATGATGTGTTGTCCATGACTTTTGAACGCGATTCGGCAGGCGGCATTTTTTATAGTCGCACCTTTATTCCGCGCAGCATTGATGCCACTTCGATTGCCGATGTTTTGGGCGACGCAACGTTCAACGGAAAAACTTATAAATGGCAATTGTGGGCAAGTTCGCGAGATTACAATTTCGGTGGACGCGGCGGACCGGGCGGCGGTGGCGGACAACCCCAATTTATCCCCCGTTCGGGCGACCGCATCAAATTTACGTTCCGAACCTTTAACCGCGACTGGCAGTTGTTTAAAAAGTCGCGTGCCTTGTTGCAACAGGCGCAAAACAACTTGTTCTTTACCGAACCCGTCCAATTGCACACCAATATTCAAAACGGCTATGGCATCTTTTTTCTAAATTCAGAAAGAACGCTCACCGTTAGAATCCCATAAAAACTGAAAACAAAAATGCTTCTTACGCACGTAGGAAGCATTTTTGTTTCCTAAAAACGGCGCGGATACTGGGGGGGGGCTTTTTTTTGGAGAAACATATTTTAAATTTGGTTCAATTCTTGCAAAATAATAAAATAAGCACTATTTTTGCCTATTATTTCATTTTATTTTTTTATAAATATCTGATAATCAAACTCTTTAAAAATTAAATATTTTTCAGACACTTTCAGAAAAATCCTTTTAGAAGATTTTCAAAACACCTTTTTCCCATTTTTTAAAAGAAAAAAAATATTTTTTGAGAAAAATTATCACTACAAATCTATTTTTTACCTCATGAGGAATTACATTTTTCGCGGTCTTACCTTGTTGGCTTTCATCGCCCTTTTCGATGCCTGCCGACCTGACGATGAAACGCTCGTGCCTACGAGCAAAGCTACACAACTCTACGACGCACAAGTTGCGACGGATTGGTTCACCCAATTCCGAACGTTAACAAAAAAATGTCCAGGTTTTTCGCCGCCCGTTGCTTCCCGCGCCTTTGGCTATGCAGGTCTGACGCTCTATGAAACCGTCGTTGGCGGCATGCCAAAATACCAGTCCATCACAGCGCAATTATCGAGTGGTCTGACCTTGCCCACGCCCGACCCCGCCCTCGAATACGATTGGGCAATTGCGGCAAATGCAGCAATGGCAATCGTCGCAAAAAATTATTATGCCAACATGCCCGCCGACCAACTCACGGCAGTCAGTGCATTAGAAAGCACAACTGCACAACGCTTGCAAACCAATGTACAAGTGGAAGTTGCCAATCGTTCCAAAACGTTGGGCGAACAAATTGCCAAAGCCATTTTTGAGTGGTCAAAAACCGATGGCGGTCACGAAGGTTATACCAAAAATTTCCCTTCGACCTATGTTGTCCCAACGGGAAGCCCCGAATTTTGGGTTCCAACAGGCACGCAACGCATTCCGTTACAGCCTTTTTGGGGCAACAATCGAACGTTTATCGTCAAATGTGCCGAAAATACACAACCGATTGCGCCCGCTACGTATTCCGTTGACCCTAATTCTGTGTTTTATTGGCAGGCTCGCGAAGTCTATACCATCGGTAAAAATTTGACGACCGAACAAACCACCATCGCCAAATATTGGAGCGACGACCCAGGAGAACCCGGAACGCCGCCAGGTCACATCGTCAGCATCGCCAATCAAGTGGTTATAAAAGAAAACGCCCGCCTCGACCGCGCTGCCGAAACCCTCGCAAAAGTGGGCATCGCCATTTCCGACGGCTTTGTGTCTTGCTGGAAATGCAAATATCAACACAACTTGTTGCGCCCTGTTTCCTACATCAAACGGGTGATTGATTCTAATTATACGACATTGCTCGCCACACCCGGTTTCCCTGAATACACTTCGGGACATTCCGTGCAAACGGCGGCAGCAGCACGTGTTTTGTCTGATTTGTACGGTTATAGTTATTCGTTTTCGGACGAAACACACAAAAGTCGGACGGACATCAATGGCGCACCGCGTAGCTTTCTTTCGTTCAACAGCATGGCAAACGAAGCCGCCATTTCTCGACTCTACGGCGGCATTCACTACCGCGACGGCGTGGAACGTGGCATTGCACAAGGCAATCGCGTCGGGCAAGAAGTGTCCGATTTAAGATTTAAAAGATAAAAAATATTTGATAGTTTTTTGATGAATGAATAACTTTTTGATAGAAAACCGTTTGTCTCGTGCAGCCGGTTTTTTTTTTGCTTGAATTTTCTTATTTTTGCAAAATTTTTCATTTAAAAACAATATAAAAATGAGTCGAACAGAAATTGGCGCATTGGGCGAATTTGGGCTTATCGAACGCCTCGCCAAAGGCAATGTGACCCGCCAACCATCTACCGTCAAAAGCATTGGCGACGATGCCGCCGTCATTGCCCCACCCCCCAGTATAGACGACCATCAAATGCTCATTTCTACCGATTTGTTGATAGAAAGCATACATTTCGACTTGGCGTATATGCCACTGAAACATTTGGGTTATAAAGCAGTGGTGGTCAATTTGTCCGACATTTACGCCATGAATGGCACGCCCGAACAAATTACGGTGTCCATCGCCCTCTCTAACCGTTTTTCGGTCGAGGCGGTGGAACAAATTTATGAAGGCATTTACGCCGCTTGTCGCATGTATAATGTGGACTTGGTAGGCGGCGACACGACTTCTTCCCCGCGTGGATTGGTCATCAGCGTGACGGCGATTGGACGGGCAAAAAAAGAAAAAATTGCCTATCGAAACGGCGCAAAAGTGGGCGACATTATTTGCATCACAGGCGATTTGGGCGCAGCTTATTTGGGTTTACAACTGTTGGAACGCGAAAAACAATTGTGGGCAGAAAATCCAACCTTGCAACCCGACCTCGAAGACCAAAAATATTTGGTCGAAAGACAGCTCAAACCCGAAGCACGACGCGATATTATCGAAATGTTTGAAAAAAATGGGGTAAAACCTACTGCCATGATGGACATTTCTGACGGTTTGGCATCTGAATTGCACCATATATGTCATCAGTCGGGCGTGGGTGCGTTTGTCGAAGAATCGGGCGTTCCGATTCACCCCGACGCGCAGTTGCAGGCAATAAAATTTAAGTTAGACCCCATCACTTGCGCATTGAGCGGGGGCGAAGACTACGAATTGTTGTTCACCATTGACCCAAAAGATATGGATAAAATAAAATTTTTACCCGACATTTACGTCGCAGGAGAAATTGTCCCCAAAGAAGATGGCATTAAATTGCATACCAAAGGCGGCAACATTCACCCCATCACGGCGCAAGGTTGGAAACATTTTTAAGGAAAAAAAACGTAAAAAAAAATGAGACCCTCAAAAATTACACTCCTTTTATTGTCTTTTGTGCTTGCATTTTCACCCGCACGCGCACAAGCGTCGCCCGCCGACACCGTTTTCACGGAGGTTGCGCAAATGCCTTATTTTGCGGGCAGTCAAAGCTATCCCGATGGTTCGGCAGAAAAACGGGCATTTTCTAATCAAGCGTTGTTTCGGTTTATTGCTGAAAATCTGAAATTGACCGAAGTTACGCAAACCGAAAAAATATATGTCACTTTTGTCGTCAACGAAAATGGCGAAGTCGTGGAACCTAAAATTTTGCATGGCGGCGACAAAATAGCCGAAGCCGCCGTGTTGCAACTCATGCAGCAAATGCCGACTTGGGAAGCAGGAAAAATGAACGGAAAACCCGTAAAAGTGCGCCTCAATTTGCCCATCAAAATTTCGGAAGAAGACCTTTCGGGCGGCTATCGCCTGACTTGGGGCGTTCTGAAAACCAAAACGGTTAGCAAAAAAGACCTAGTCAACTGCCTCGAACAACCGTTGTTGGTGCGCGACGTAGAAGGGAATTTGACAGAAATAAACGAATTGCTGTTTGAAAAAGAACGAGATGGAAAATATATTGATGCCACTTCAAACGGAAAATTTTCTGCCGAGCAAATCAAAATGGTTAAAAAATTGAAAACTGGCGATTCTTTCATCGTGACCGCAACGGTTCAAAAAAATGGACAGTTTTTTTATATCAGCCGAAATTTTCAAGTCTCGGAATAATAAAAAAATCAAAAAAAAGCTACCCCCCAGTATAAAACCCCATTTTGGGACAAATATACTGGGGGGTAGCTTTTTTTATTGCAAAAATTTATATTTTTAAAATTTATTTGTTGAAAAGAAATTTTTATAAAAAATAAATCCCCCAAAGCAACTTATCCAACAAAAAAATGTTTTACGGAAGTTGAATTATTAAAAATAAAATTTATAAAAAAAAATATAAATGACGGCTTATTTGATAACCATTGGCGACGAAATATTAATTGGTCAAATCACGGACACCAACGCGGCATGGATGGCACAACAACTCAACGCGCAAGGCATCAGATTGGTGGGGAAAGCGACGGTTGGTGATGTGCATCAACACATTGTCGCCGCCATCGGAGCCGCGTGGGAAAAGGCTGACCTCGTGTTGATGACGGGCGGATTAGGAGCCACCAAAGACGATATTACGAAAAAAGCGATTGCTGAATATTTTGATGTCCCCATGATTTGGCATCAAGAAACCTTCGACCGATTGACCTATTTTTTCAAAAAAATAGGACGTGAACCCGACAAAATGAACCGCGAAGGTTGTTACATGCCTCAAAATGCCCTCGTTTTGAACAATGATAGAGGTCTCGCGCCCGCGATGTGGTTTGAAATGGGGAAAAAAATATTGGTTTCTATGCCCGGCGTTCCGTTTGAGATGCAACATTTGATGAGTGACCGCGTGTTGCCAAAATTGTTGACTTCTTTTCCAATTTCGCCAATCGTGCATCGCACCATTCTGACGGCAGGAACAGGCGAAACCGCGCTCGCCGCACAATTGTCAGAATTTGAAGACCGATTGCCCGAAAACTTGAAATTGGCATATTTGCCGTCTTTGGGAACTGTTCGTTTGCGATTGACGGCAACAGGAACCGATGAAAAAGAACTCGAAAATCAAGTAAAAATATTCGGCGATGAAATGATACAAATTGTCGGCGCACCCGTTTTCGGCGAAGGAAATTTGTCGCTTCCCAAAGCGATTGGCAATATTTTGATGAAAAAAAATCAAACGATGGCAACTGCCGAAAGTTGTACTGGGGGGTATGTGTCGCATCTCGTGACCGCCGATGCGGGGTGTTCTGCCTATTTCAAAGGCAGTATCGTGGCATACGACAATGCCGTGAAAACAAATATTTTGAATGTTGATGAAAATCTATTGGCGATCGAAGGCGCAGTCAGCGAAGCAGTCGTGCGGGCGATGGTCGCGGGTGTGTGTGCGCGAACGGGCGCGGACGTAGGGATTGCAATTTCTGGCATCGCTGGACCAACAGGCGCAACCGAACAAAAAGCCGTCGGAACCATTTGGCTCGCCGCAGGCACAGCAGAAAATATAATCACTTATCAATATTCGTTGGACAGAGGACGCGACAAAAATATTGAATTTGCCTCCTACAACGCATTGAATTTGTTGCGAAAATTTTTAAATTCGCAGAAATAATAAAAAAGCCCATCCAACCCAAAAGAGGGTTAGATGGGCTTTTTCTATCCCCCCTTTGGAGGGTGGGGGGGCTTATCCTTGTTGAAAGGTTTTTTCTTAAAATTTGACCGCTTTTTGTTATTTCCGCCGCCGCCTTGCGAAGGAATGTCACCGCCGAACATCAATGCCTCGTTGATAGGCTCATCGGGTGCTTGTTTTGGCACTTCGATGCGCATTTTTTGTGGCGGTTGCGGTGCTTTGGGGTCTCTTGGAGCCTGCGGATTTTTGGGCTTGTCGCCGCGTCTTTCTGGTCGCTGATTTCGGTCATTGTTCCGTTCAGGTCTATCAGAACGTTCTGTTTTTTGACTTGGCGGACGCGGTTCTGAACTGGCAGGCTTTTCCACTCGTTCAGGTTTTGGCGCGCTCGAACTGGTGTTTCTACGCGGTTCAGCAGGACGAATAATCCCATTTTCGGTGGTTTTTTCGCGCTGTTTTTTACCTCCGCGCTTGCGTTTTCGGCGTTTGTCGTCTTTCAGTTCTACGGCTCCAGTCACGTCTTCGTAGTCAACGTCTGGTTCGTCGTAGGTGTCATCTTCTTCGTCACCTGCGGCGGTTTTACCATATTTTTTCTTTCC
>JBJOPA010000149.1:0-13128 GCA_046051005.1 Bacteroidota bacterium | reverse complement strand
AATAGTTGATTAACTGAAAAATAAGATGTCATGCGATGGTCTTTGCGCGTTTCCGTTTCACCCAACCAGTTTGCGTGTTCGTACATATACGCGATGCCTACATACGAACGTCCTTCTTTTTGTTTCCACAACCGATATCGAAAGCCCAAACCGCCCAACGTTCGTTTTTGCAAACTAATTCTTTCATTGTATTGCATTTGCGTGAAAATTTCAAGTTTTAAAAACGGTTTTAATGCGTAGTTATAACGCAAATGTTGCATTCCGTCGTTCAAAACGTTTTTGCCTTCCGTTTTTAACAAGTTATATTGTGAAATAGACAATCCAAAATGTCGCCCAAGTTGATATTCAACTTGCACCGCAGCCCTTAAATTATAAACATACGACACGTTTTTATTGACATGTCCGCCCACGTCAACAAATCCTACCCAATTTGTAGAATCTTTTATTCTAATTCGAGTATCTTCAATGTTTACTATTTGCGATTTTAATTCGTTTGTAACAAAAAAGGCAAAAAAAAGCACCCCCCCCAGTATATTTGCCCCCCTTAATCTTCCCAAAGGGGGGAAATGAAGTTTTCTTTGAGAGTTAGAAACTTTTTTTTCATCAAAAATAGACTTACACATACAGTCAACAGGTTATTTTTCGTTTTAAAGAATATATTAAGGCATGAAAGTTGCATCTTTTTTTTGAATATATTGTCTTACCATTATACCTTTACCTTTTTTATCCATCTTCAATTGCTCCGAAAGAGAAAAAAAAAGCGGCTTTTGAAAAAAAACGCATCTAAAAAGATACTCAAAATTATGAAAAAAAGCAATACCCATTATCCGTTCCTTTTATTTTTATTTTTATTCATTAGTTTTACTGCGCCGTTAGCCAGTCAACCGACTACGCCCAGTAAAGTATTCTTTGAAGAGGAACCGACACAGTTTTTGAAACAATTGAACAACTTCGTGACACTCAACAAGCGTGAAGATTGTCAAAAAGCAATGGATCAATTTGAACGCACCTATCGCAACAATGTTTTTAATGCAGAAGATTTGAAACGCATTGTCAAAGTGACCAATCAAATGCGTGAAGTGAACATTCCCGCCTATCCTTCTTTTCTTGATTATTTAACTGCTTTGAATGTTTTCGCAGCTCCTGATAAAAAAAGTCGTTTCAACGCTTGGCACGGCATTGTAGAAAAGATGCTGACAGACGTAAAAAATAGAAAATTTGAACCTGTTACCAAATTTTTAGACTTTTCTGCGGATTTTTTAGCAACCAACGAACTAAACAAAGGGCTTGGTGGTCTGACGACTTGGTCAATGAGCAATCGCGACTATGAGTTTTTGTATGAAAACAATGTTCCTTCTGTAAAATGGGCAAAAGTTTCTTTAATCGGAAACGTTAAAAAAGATTCAATTTCTGTTTTGGAAACAACGGGACGCTTTTTCCCACTGTTGCAAAGCTGGAAAGGTAATGGCGGCATTGTATATTGGGATAGAAATGGCAAAAACAAGAATGTATATGCGACTTTGAGTGATTATGAAATCATTGTTACTAAAAGCGCATACAGTGCGCCGAATGTAAAATTGCATTACGCTGCTTTTTTTGCCAATGATGAGGTAGTGGGAGACTTAGAAGACCGTTTGCAAGTGGCTTCGGGTAATCAAGATGCCACTTATCCTCGTTTTCAATCTAAAGAAAAAGTATTGCAAATCAATGACATTGGAGAAGGATGGAAATATGAAGGAGGATTTAAGCTACAAGGTAATACGTTTTCAGGTTTTGGTACACCCGAACTAAAAGCGAAACTAACGTATAAAGACGATAAGAAAGGACAAACCTTTCGCGCCAGTGCGGAACAATTTACGATTCGTAAAGGAGAAACCGTCGCTTCAGACCGAACGGAAATCATTTTGTTATTGGGTAAAGATTCTATTTATCACCCGTCGGTGAATGTAAAGATTGACTTACCGAAAGGAGAAGTATTGTTAGAACGTGGACAACGCGGTAGTGACCGCAATCCGTTCATTAATAGTTATCACCGTGTAATGATGGACATTAATCGTTTGAAATGGTATTTGAAAAGCGATTCAGTTGTTTTAGGAGACCGTTTGATTGGTTATCAAGCGAATGAAAACAAAGCTACATTTGAATCGTCAAATTTTTATACGGAAAATGACTATGTTAAAGTTCAAAACATTTCGACTGTAAATCCAATTGCAGAGATGAAACGTTTGGCAGACGAGCAGAATCGTAAAATCCTAAAAGCTGATGAAATTGCCAAAAAGATGAGTGCAAAAATGTCTGCCAGTAGTATTCAAACGTTATTGTTTGAATTGGTAGCGCAAGGTTTTATAAAATATGACCCCGACAAACAGTTGGTAGAACTATTGGATAAAGTGTATTTGTACGAGTCTGCAAAACAAAAGAAAACGGATTATGACGTAATCCGTGTGTATTCAGAATCACCCAAAGAAAATGGTTCATTTAGCCTTCGTGATACAACAATTACGCTCAATGGTGTAAAAGCCATTGAGTTATCGCAACGCCAAAAAGTGGCACTTCGCCCGATGGACGAACGGATTAAGTTTAAACAAAACCGAGACATTGATTTTGATGGAAAACTGTTTGCGGGTTATAATATTTTTCAAGGTTATCAATTCCACTTTGATTATAGCCCGTTCGTGATTCGTCTAGACTCTTGCCGTTTCTTAGATTTATATTTAAAACCATTCGAGGACAAGTTGGCAAAAGCAAAAGCCATTAATTCTGCCATCGAATACCTTACGGGAACAGTATATATTGACCGCGCTGACAACAAATCGGGTGTGAAAGAAAATGCGTTGTATCCACAGTTTCAAAGTCGTGCAAGTTCTTATGTTTATTACGATATGCCGACAAATCAACAAGGGATTTATAAACGAGATTCGTTCTTTTTTCGATTAGACCCCTTTCGTTTAGATGGTTTGGACTCTTTGACTAAAAATGATTTAAAGTTTAAAGGATTGTTTGTTTCTAATGATATTTTTCCACCGTTTCAAGAAGTGTTGACGTTGCAACCCGATTCATCGTTGGGCTTTATTACTCGAAACGTGGACGGTGGCTATCCAATATATCGCGGAAAAGGTAATTTTAAAGGCGATATTACACTAAATAACAGCGGATTACTGGGGGGGGGACTTTTAAAGTATCTTGATGCAGATATTAATTCTTCTGACTTTATTTTCAAGCCTAAACAAATGTTGGCTTCCGCTCAAAAGTTTGAACTAAAAGAACGACGAACGGGTGAGAATCAAGTACCCGAAATCTTTGGTCCCGCAGTAAAAATTGATTGGAGACCATATAGCGACAGCATGTATATATATGCAGGCGAACAGGCTTTTAAAATGTTTAAAGCGGGTAATTACACCATGCGTTCTACGCTAATTTTAACACCTTCGGGTGTAAAAGGCAAAGGTGTTTTTGATTGGGAAAAAGGAACTTTGAATGCAAATTTATTTTCATTTGGACCTTATTCCGTTCAGTCTGATACGATGAATATGAGTATTCGAGCGTTAAGTACTGGGGGGGGGGAGCAATTGGCTTTTGATACAAAAAATATTAGTGGTAAGATAGATTTCGATGAACAGATTGGACGTTTTAAAGCAAATTCTGCGGATATTCAAACGTCTATGCCTTACGTAAAGTATAAGACTTCAATCAATGACTTTGCGTGGGATTTGAGTAAAGAAAACATTACATTTAAGTCAACAGGCGAAGATGCGCAATTCCTTTGTGTTGACCCGAACCAAGATTCTTTGCGTTTTTTTGGTAAAACGGCGAGTTACGATTTGCGTGCCAATGTATTGAAAGTAGGCGGCGCAGGAGTTATCCAAACTTGTGATGCGTATGTATATCCGAACGAAGAAAACGTAGAAATTAAATCAGGAGGTTTGATGACAACGCTTGAAAATGCGCGCATTATTTGTGATACGGTTAACCGTCACCACGTAATTAATCGCGCTACGGTTAATATTTCAGGCAGAAAAGGTTATTCGGCACAAGGTTTTTATGAATATAATGTAGGAAATCGTCAACAAGAAATCAAATTTGATAACATCGTAGGCACTCGCGTAGGGGCGGGAAGCCGTTCCGAAAAGAAAACCGAAACTCGCGCCACAGGCGAAGTAAAACTGGAAGATGACTTTCGGATTGATTATAAAACGGCGTTTAAAGGCAAGATATCGCTCTTTGCAAATTCTCGAAACCTAAACTTTGATGGTTTTGCAAAACTTGATGCCAGTAGTTTGGTGGACCAACAATGGTTTTCTATCAACTCTGATGCTGATAAATCTGACTTATCGCTTTCTTACAACGTGCCAAAAAATGAGCGCGGAGAGCCTTTGCAAACAGGTTTATTCATTTCCAAAGAAGCCGCTGTCTTGTATCCTCGCGTGATGATGCCGCTTTATTTGCGCAAAGACCGCGTCATTATTGATGCAAAAGGTGTGTTTAAATATTATCCAAAAACCGATGAATTTGTGTTCGGCGATTCGCTAAAAATATTGAAAGGCGAGCAACGCGGCAACAAATTGGTGTTGGGCAACAAATACGGTAGTGTGAATGCAGAAGGGAAAATGAATATTTGTTCGAGTTTGACGTATGCAAAGGTGACGGCGGCAGGTCGCGCACGCACCCAGTTTTTGTCGAAAGAAGAATCTGAAATGGCATCGAGCCGAGATTCTAATAAAATCAACGTAGGCGTTGCAAAAACAACGGCTGATATTTTTGCTTTTATTGATATGTTAATTCCAGACCGTTTGATAAAACTCGTGGCGGCAGATTTTCAAGTCGGTTCTTTCGATGCGCCCGACAATGAATATAACAAAGACGATTTTACGGACAAGGCATTGGCGGAGTTTATCACCGAACCTAAAGATTTTCAAAAAATAGTAGATAAAGTCCGAGAAAAAACGCTCGAATTGCCTGAAAAATATACGAAAAACGCCAATTTTATTTTCCCGCGCATTCCTGTTCGATGGGACAAAGACGAGCAAGCGTTTATCACGACGGGCAAAAAAATTGATGTACACAGCATTGCAGGGTTGCAATTGAACAAACAATTGACAGGTTTTGTGATGTTTAAAATGCCATCAAATGAAGACGACCGCGTATATGTTTATTTGAAATCGGCAAACGATTATGTCTATTTCTTCGGCTATCAACGCGGCGTTTTGGAAATTACGACCAACAATCAACGGGTAGAAGAGGAGTTTAAAAAAATGAAACCCAAAGAAAAAATATTGAAAATGGCAGACGGCGAAACCGTAGAAGTGCAATGGGCAGATTACGGTCGCGCCGAAATATTTGCAAGACGCATCACCGCCGCCGCTTCAAAACAATAATTTTTTCACAAATTGAAATATCTAAAAAATGCCACATTGAACAATTCAATGTGGCATTTTTAGGTCATTTTCAAGCATTTTTGCTTCAAAAATGCGTTTTATACTGGGGGGGTATTATTTTTTTATAAAATCAAAAATTTTATAAAAAAATAATGTCTATAAAAAATTAAATACTTTCAAAAACGCGGCGACGGACATTTTCCCATGCCCACGCGGTGCGCATGATGTCTTCGATGTTGTATTTTGGAGTCCAACCGAGTTCCATTTTCGCTTTTTCGTAGTTGCAATAAATCGAAACCACATCGCCCGCCCTTCGTCCGACGATTCGATAATTCAGTTTTTGTCCCGACACTTTTTCAAACGCATAAATGGCTTCCAAAACCGAAACGCCGTCGCCGATGCCGAGATTATAAACGCCCACTTTGCTTTTGTTTCTGCCTGATTCGATTTGTTGCAACGCCAGCGTATGGGCGTGCGCAATGTCCATCACATGGATATAATCTCGAATGCAACTGCCATCTCTGGTTGGATAATCGTTGCCAAAAACTGCCGTTTCTTTACGCAATCCAATCGCCGTTTCGGTGATAACAGGCACTAAATTGAGCGCAAGATTGATAGAATCTTCGCCAATTTTCGCGCTTTCATGCGCGCCTGCGGGATTGAAATAACGCAAATTGACCGCTTTAAAATTCGGTTCGATATTCGCCAAATTTTCTAAAATCTTTTCTCCAATTTGCTTCGTATGCGCGTAAGGGCTTTGTGCTTCGCCGATGGGCGTATTTTCCGTGACGGGCAATTCCGTAGAATTTCCATAAACAGAACAAGACGACGAAAAAATAAAATTTTGAATTTTATGTTTTTGAACGCATTGAACCAAATTAAACATGCCTGCCACATTGTTTTGATAAAACTCAATTGGGTCCTTTACCGATTCGCCAACTGCCTTGTGCGCTGCAAAATGGACAACGCCCATGAAATCATGCGCTTCAAAAACACGTTCCAATGCTGCCATGTCGCGCAAGTCAACGGCATAATTTTGCACCCGTTTTCCTGTAATTTGTTCGATGCCGTCCAACGGCGTTTCATCGGAGTTGGAAAGGTTGTCGAGCGAAACCACTTCGTAGCCATTTTCGAGCAAATCCACGACCGTGTGACTGCCGATAAAACCGCACCCCCCAGTAACCAATACTTTTTTTATCATTTGAAAATCATTTTTCTATTACAAAATCTCAACTTTTAAGAGACAAAAATACGCCCAAATTCGATAGTCTATCAAATTTGGGCGCACTTTTTACGAAAAATACCTTTTTGAGGGTAACAATATTATTGTAATTTAACCACATTTCGGAGCGAATAGATGAACTGATTGTTGTCGCTGCTGTTGAGTTGCAACGTTCCGCGAATCGTCACCGCATCAGCCACATAGACGATGGGGTCTTTGCAACCCACTTCAATCACGGTTTCTGGACCCGCCATGCCGCAAAAAAAGCACATATTGTAGGGGAAAGCCGAAAAAACAAAGTGTTTTTGATTTTTGTAGCCGTCCGTCGGAATGATGTAGCCGCGCAACGTAATTTCTTTTCCTTCCAAAGCCCGCACTTCTTTTCCGAAAACGGGGACATCAATTTTGAGTCCTAATAATTCGTCTTGTTGTTTTTTAAACGTCACTTTTGAGAGGGTTTTCCAGGTGTTGTCGCGCAGTTGTTGCGCAAACACGGCAGTCGAAAAAGCGGTAAGCAGGAGCGCGAAAGCAATTTTTTTCATCATTTTACTATTTTTTTTTAACCATTTTAAAGCAATCCTATTTAGACGGCAAAGTTAGGTTTTTATTACGGGTCGAGGTTTTAAAGTTTTGTTAAAGTTTTGTCGGCTATTCTTTTCGCTTGAAATCGCCGCGTTTCCATGCGCTAAAAAATTGTCCCCACGCTTGCGGATTAAAAATATTCATCGGCGGTTGTTGACCATAGTAGTAATAACTTTTGGCTTGGTTTCTCAAAAACATGGTGCTGCTTTCGATGCCTGAAATGGGCGTTGCTTTGCGCACTTTTTCGAGGGTTTCGGCGGTCACGTTGTCGTCGGCGCGGCGTTGCAATTCGTCTTTGACGTTCATCGCCAAAAATTCGGTTTTGAAATAATCGCGATTGGGCCAAGGGAAAATGACGGCTTCGGGCAACAAAACGGTGTCTTGCGACAAAATTTTAATCATCGAATAGCGGTCGTCGCGCAATGTGTCGGGGATTCGGAAGTTCGATTTTGCAAAACCCAACGCCGAAAATTCCACCGTTTCGCCCGTTTCGGTCACGATGCTGAAAAAGCCGCGTTCGTTGGCAACTACGCCCACTTTTCTGTCCATAATCCAGACATACGCATACGGAACGGCGCGGATTTGACCAAATTCTTCGGTCACAATCAAGCCTGAAAACTGAATGGGTTTGCCTTCTTTCGACTTGTTTTGCTTGTTTTGAGCCGTCGCAACGCCACCCCCCAGTATAAAACAGCAAAAAATCAAGGTAAATGTTTTAAAGATTTTATTTTTCACTTTATTTTTATTTTTTTAAATTTTTTTATGATAATCAAAACGTTGTTGTCGAAACATTAAACGTTTAGAAAATGGATTTTGTCATTTCAACTATTCAGAAAACGCGATTTTTTATGAAAAAGTTGACTCACTTTCAGAATTTTACAAAAAACAGACAAATCTTGGTTGAAAAATATTGAAAATTATGGAGGCAAAATTAAATCCTTTTTTCAAATTATCCTAAAATATTTTAAAAATTGGCATTAAAAAAAGCCTCACGCATGCGTACGCGAGGCTTTTTGATGATTTTATACTGGGGGGGGGCATTTTTAAACCGAAAATTCATTTTTTCGCTTCAAAAAATAAGGTTTTAGTATTGCAACATCGAAAAAACGCAAGGCAATTAATCCAAAAAGGAATAAAAGCGTTTTCAAAACATTGGATTGCATGAAATGATTGGTCAACGATTGATAATTATCCATCGTTTGGGTCATTTCTTTTGGCAAAATGGTTTGATTGACGTTTGCGACCGTCCAAACGATGGTCAAAAAAATCAAAATCCCTGCTGCCATCGCAAATCCAATGCCCACTTTGTCTGCTTTTTGCGGCGCACGTTGTGGCAAAACGCTTTCCATGACGTTTTGCGTGAAGCGCATGGACGGACTTTCCAATGGCAAATCCGCCAATTGTTGCTGCAATTTTTGAAAATGGTTGAATTTTTTTTGATAATTCGCATCAGTTTTGTACAATTGTTGATGCAATTGAAGGGTTTCCGCGTCAGCGATTTCGTCAAGAATTTCAAAAATTTGTTCTTCCGTCATATTTTTCATATTTTTTATATTGCTAAAAATAGCTTAACCAATCAAGTTTTTTGCTTCTTCGCCGAGCCAATTTTGCAACAAAGTGGCGAGTTTTTTTCGGGCGCGATGCAATTTTACTTTAATATTTCCAATTTCAATGCCCATGATTTGCGCCGTTTCTTCGAGTGATTGTTCGTTGAGATAAAACAGCGTCACAACGGCGGCATCTTCTTCGGAAAGCTGTGCGATGGCGCGTTTTAGGTATTTTTTTTGCTCCAAAACTTTGCCTTTTTCGCCTGCATGTAGGTCAGAAACTTGCCCGTTTTGGGTTTCAATATCGTCATAATCTGGTTTTCGTTTTGCTTTCACGGCAAATGCGGCGTTGAGTGCGATTCGATAAAACCAAGTTGTAAATTTTGCATTTCGCTCAAAATTCGGCAATGCGCGAAAGGCATTGATGAAGGCTTCTTGCGCGGCATCTTCGGCATCTTGCCGATTGTTGAGTACGCGAAACGCGATGGTGAAGGCATAATCTTGATGTTTTTGCACCAACAAACGACATGCGCCCGCATCGTTTCGCTTCAAAATGCGCTCGATGAGTTCAAAATCGGTCAACACGGTTACATTGGCTTGCTTCATAGGTTGTTAGAGGGTGTTTTGGGCAAAAAGGTTACCCAGAAATGCGTTTTTTTTGAAAAAAAATCACATTTTAAAAAAGAAAACCCAAAATATTGGTCACGCTTGGAAACAAATATCTTGGGTTTTGATTTATTTTTATGATGAAAGCCGCGTTTTATTTTGGCTTTTTCTTCGGCATTACGGTTACCATCATTCGTTTTCCTTCGAGTTTTGGCAATGCTTCTGGCGTTCCGAACTCTTCGAGGGATTGCAAAAATCGCAACAACAACAACTCGCCTCTATCTTTAAAGACGATGGCGCGTCCTTTGAACTGTACAAATGCTTTAACTTTCGAGCCTTCTTTCAGGAACTCTACGGCGTGTCTTGTTTTAAATTCAAGGTCGTGGTCATCGGTATTTGGACCGAAACGAATTTCTTTGATGACCGTTTTTTGGGCGTTTGACTGAATCTCTTTTTCCCGTTTTTTACGTTGATACAAAAATTTATTGTAATCCGTAATTCTACAAACGGGAGGGGTTGCATTGGGGGTAATCTCGATGAGGTCGAGTTCAGCCTTTAATGCCCAGTCTCTTACAACTTTTGTCGGATAGACACCGACTGCCACTGGTTCGCCTACAAGTTCTGCTATTTCTGCTAAATTTTCGCCCACCAAACGTACTTCTGGAACGCGAATAAGGTCATTGATACGGAACTCGTCTTGCGGTTTAGGTGGCGGTTTTTTATGATCGAATCTTGCCAAAGTGCAATTATTTTGTTAAAAAATAAAATTTAATAAAAAGAATGAATATCAAACAATCTATACGACAATCGCGAACAATTGTTGCAATCAATTTGACGCAAAAGTAATCAAAAAAAACATACCCCCCAGTATATTTTTGCTTTTTTTCAAAAAAAAACATTCGTAGCTTCTTTTTCAAAAAAAAATGCAAAAAATGACTACCCCCCAGTAAGTCCGAGCTTTTGGGCAAAAAAAATCCCCGCGCACGCGAGCGTACACGAGGATTGTTTTATCATGAAGAACTTAATTTTTACTTATCTCGTATAGAATAATTCGCGATATTTTGGAAGGGGCCACAAGCTGTCTTCCACCAAATATTCGAGGCGGTCGGCACATTTGCGAATCTCTTCCATGAGTGGTTTCACCTCGTCGTTGTAAGCTGCGGCTGCGGCTTCGAGTTCAAAATCAGCGATTTTATGGCGAATTTCTGTCATCGTTTTCACGCCTTCTGCTACGCCATTGATGTTTGCGCTCAACGATTGCAAAATCTCAAATTGTGCAGTATAAGCAGTAGGTTCCATGCCCAACGCTTTCAACATCGTCACATTTTGAGCGACTTTGTTTTGATAAGAAATGGCAGCAGGGAGAATCAAGTTTGCGCACATTTCGCCCAAAGTACGGCTTTCAATTTGCAAACGAGTGATGTACGAGTGAACTTGCACGTCGTAATGCGCGTGAATTTCTTTTTTCGTAAAGATGCCAGCTTTCGAGTACAAATCCATCGTTCTACGCGACACCATTGCTTTCAAAGCGGCAGGCGTGTTGGCAAAATTGTTCAATCCGCGACGGGCAGCCTCGTCTTTCCACTCATCAGAATATCCATTTCCTTCAAATCTAATTTTTTTAGATTCTTTGATGTAACGGATAATGACTTCCAAAATGGCTTCGTCTTGTTTTTTGCCTTTGGCTTGCAATTCGTCAACTTTCTTTTTGAAGTCAATGAGTTGCGCGCCCATGATGGTATTCATCACGGTCATCGGACCTGCGCAGTTTTGCGTAGAACCAACGGCTCTGATTTCAAATTTATTACCCGTGAAAGCAAATGGCGACGTGCGGTTGCGGTCGGTGTTGTCTTTTTCGAGTTCTGGCATGTTTTCCAACAATTCCAATGCTTCTTTTACGCCCGAAGCGTCAGATTTGCCATGTTTTTCGAGGTCATTGAGCAATTTTGTCATCGTGTCGCCCAAAAAGACGGAAATAATGGCGGGTGGTGCTTCGTTTGCGCCCAAACGGTGGTCGTTGTTTGCCGTTGCGACCGATGCGCGCAACAAATCAGCATGTTCAAAAACCGCTCGAATAGTCGTAACGAAAAACGTCAAAAACTGCAAATTTTTACCCGGCGTTTTGCCCGGAGACAAAAGGTTTTTGCCCGTGTTGGTTGCCAAAGACCAGTTGTTGTGTTTGCCCGAACCGTTGACACCTGCAAACGGTTTTTCGTGCAACAAACAAGCCAATTTATGGCGGCGTGCGGTGCGTTCCATTACGTCCATCAACAATTGGTTGTGGTCAACGGCAACGTTGATTTGCTCGAACATCGGAGCCAATTCAAATTGCGCAGGACCCACTTCATTGTGTCGCGTGCGAACGGGAATGCCCAATTTATGACATTCTGTTTCCAAATCGCGCATAAAACCGTAGGCGCGTTCTGGAATAGAACCAAAATAATGGTCTTCGAGTTGTTGACCTTTGGTGGCGTGTTTGCCGACCAATGTTCTGCCACACATCATCAAATCTGGACGGAGGTGGAACAAGGCTTCGTCAACGATAAAATATTCTTGTTCCCAACCCAAAGTTCCTGATACATGGTTTACTTTTTCGTCGAACAATTGACAGACGGGAACCGCCGCATTGTTGACAAACTCGATAGAACGCAACAAAGGCAATTTAAAATCCGCCGCGTCGCCCGAATACGTCACAAAAACCGTCGGAATACACAACGTGCGACCTTCGCCGACTTCAAAAATAAAGGCAGGAGAAGACGGGTCCCAAGCCGTGTAGCCGCGTGCTTCAAAAGTGCTGCGCATGCCGCCGCTTGGAAATGACGAACCGTCTGGCTCTTGCTGAACCAACGAATCTGCCGTAAATTCTTCAATCACTTCGCCGTCGGGTGTGAGGTTGAAAAAAGAGTCGTGTTTTTCGGCAGTTTTGCCTGTCAATGGTTGAAACCAATGCGTAAAATGCGTAACGCCGCGTTCAACTGCCCATGCTTTCATGCCTTTGGCAATTTCGGTGGCAACTTCGCGGGTGAGTTTTTCACTCGTTTGAACAGACTTTTTGAAGTTCAAATACGTCTTTTCGTCCAAATATTGTTTCATGGTTGCATCTGTAAATACGTTGCTACCAAAAAATTCAGCGATTTGTTGACTTGGCGTGTCAACATAATTGTAATCCAATTCTGTACGATTCAAAATCGTATCAATGGCGTTAAATCTATTTAAACTCATTTTTTTTTATTATAAATTTTTTTAGAAATTAATTGATTTTATAAAAAAGTGATGACAAATACGCTAAAAATCCAAAAGTCTCAAACAAATGACAACCTGTCATCTATTTGAGACTTTTTATATTCATATTTTATTGTTACAATGCGAAAAACGATACCCCCCAGTATTTGCCGTAAAAAAAGTGCTTTTTGCGCAACAAACGCAAAAATGCAATCCAAAAATACGGGTATGAAAACTATAATTTTGCATCGAAACAAGATTCATTCAACAAAACAAAAAAGTTCTTAAAAACGAATCCAAAAACTTTATTTGAGATAATTAATTGATTTTTATTTTTATGCCACAAAGGTAAAGCCTTTTTCTAAACTAAAAAGCAATTTCGCATTTTTTTTACCGTTTTTTTACGTTTATTTTTTATTTTATTACATTATGTTAATTGTTTTATAAAAAAATACGAAAAATGTATAAAAAATAAATACAAAAAACATTTTAATAGTTTTTTGAAAATTCCTTTTTTGTTGTGAAAAGGGTAGTGCATTCATTTTTGAGTCAAAAAAAGCCCCCCCCCAGTATA
>JBJOPA010000148.1:0-3300 GCA_046051005.1 Bacteroidota bacterium | reverse complement strand
CTGTACCCCCACAGTATTTTTTGACTTTCCCCTCCTTGCAATCGTCAACCGTCGGATGTCGGTCACAACAAACTTTCGGACTATTCCTGCTTCAACAGATAAATATGTTGTTGCGCCATTTTATTTTCTGCGATTCCAACTAAAACTATGAGACTTATATGGTAATAAATGCTTCTGTTCAATCCTGGATACCCGTCCTGCTTTGGGTGCTGACGCAGCTCCCGAATGGAGCCGTTTTTGCGCAAGCCACCGTACCGGGTACGCCGCCTGCGGAACTCGAATCCTTTTTGTTGAGTGATAATTTTCATTCCGAAAGAGATTCCATCCAAGTACGCCGGGTGAAAACCCTTTCCAAATATCGGTATCGGGGCAGTGCGTCTGCGCACGTCGATGCGGACTCCATGGAATGGGAACAACGGTTTACCTTCGACGACAAGGGACAATGTATTTTATTCAATGGGCGCGGGGAAGCCACACGGCGATACGATTATTCGAGTAACGGGGCGGAAAAAAAAATTACGGTCATTCGGCGCAATAAATCGGAAGGCGAAGATTTATGGAATCGGCGTTTTGATGAGCAAGGGCGATTGACGGAGGCGATGGTCCGAATCCCGCATCATCGGACGGGTTGGCTCAAAGGCAAAAATGAAGTTTGGCGCGTGGAAAAGGATAAAAATGGGCGGGTCAAAGCGGAATTTTATAAAGGGTTGAAAATCAAGGATTACGAATTTAGTCCCAAAGGGACTTTACGGGTGGTTCGCCATTTCAAAGCGGATAAACAAACGCCCCCTTCTGCGGAATTATTAACGTTGGAAGAATTTGATTCCTGCGGGATGATTGCTGCGGTTACGGTCGTCAATGCCGATACGACTCGTGCGGGCAGTCTGCAATTACAACGAACCCCTGTCTTGTGGCGGCAAAAACCCGATTCTTGTCCTTGTAATCGCCGCCGTCAATATGGTTTTATTGCATCAGGCGATACGATTTTAATGCCAGGTAAAAGAAAAATTACTACGCAAGAAATTCGCAGTAATGGGCATCGGGTCGAAAATGTGGAAGTTTCAACGCGTTTAGGCAAAATCTTGGAATTGGAAACGAAAGAATTTGATGATAGAGATTCTATCAAAAGTAGTCTTTTCCAGCTTTTTAATGGCAAAGGGCAATTGATTGAAGTCAAACAACTAGACCGAAATAAACTCGTCAAACATGAGAAAATTTATTATTTCCCCTTGGGCTTGCGCGAAAGAGTCGATATTTTGGATGAAAATGGGGTGGTTTCGGAATCGGAAATCTTTGTTTTGAGGTACTATCCCAAGGTTAGAAGATAATTGCCGTTTGGGGAATTTTTGAATTAGGATGCAATCGATTGCAAGGATGAAAAGGATGTTTTTACCTTTTTTGTACTTTTCCAGCGTAAAATATCCTTTTCATCCTTGCAATCGATTGCATCCTAATTCAAAATTTCCGCAATCGTTTTATTCAAAATTTGTATAACATTTTTCATATTGACCACATCGCAACTTTCTAAAAAGGAACAGATTGTAATGTTTATTTCTCAGCATTCTAAAAATCGTGGTGCGACTGATATGATATTTTTCACCGATTCGTTCGGCATCCGTTGTGGTAAAAATTTCGGAAAGTTCCAAATACCACATCCGATAGACCTGCGGCAATTTCTCTATGTTAAAATGGACTTTACTTGGATTGCTAATCCGCAACGTAGGAGCTTCCATTTCTTCTACTTCCACAATCTCCACATCTGTAACAAAATCTTTCAACGCTCTATCTACTTTTTTGGAGAATAATTCAACTGAAAGTTCCATCTGTTTGTTATGCAATTCATTTTTTTTTGTGAGTTGCTGTAACTGTTTTTCTAACCCCTCTGTCTTTTCAATTAATGAATCGTAATCTTTTTGCGGGATCATTTCACCTTCAATTTCAACAAGCAAGTTTCTTATTTTTTCAAAAGGTGTAACCGTTGTTACAGGATTCTGATTTTGGGAATAAACGCTTTTCCAATAAAGTTTTTCAATATTGATAAAATAGTTTCTGGCTTGTTTTCCTTTTTCATTCCGTTGAACCATTGCGATATGTTTTGCCGCATCAATCGTGAGCAAATAATCGCCAATATCTTGTAGTAGAGAGGGTGTACCATTTGGTACGCCCTCCTGCGTACTATTGGGTAAATCTTCTGTCTGTTTGTGGGTATAGCTCACCAAAAATGGTACGGCTCTAAAATCAACGTTTTCAACAAGTCCATATGAAATCATTCTTTTAAACCATTTAGAAAATCGTTCTGCCAGTCCTAAAAAATCATACAACGCCCTTGCAGATACTGTTTGCTTATCAAAATCGACTTTGATAAGTTGGTTTTTAACTTGATTTCCATCAAAAGACACTTCTGGTACTTTATGGAATGTGTCTGATGTGTCGTTTTTAGCCGCATTTGCGTTGGTAAAAACGGGAATCGGAGTGGAAGACATAGCGTCATGGAACATGTCTGGCGACATGCCATCGGATTTCTTTTGCATTACTGAAATTTTTTTGCAAAAATCAGAACATCTGTCTCAAAATGTCGTAATTTTGCGGTGATAAAATAGTTTCGGAGAGGTGCCAATTCTCCGTTTACATACGTCGGCAGATTGGCGCGCCGTCTGATATTTGTAAACAAGTATCAAAAAATAAATGGGAGTCCAATGTCCAAACATTGGACTCTTGTTATTTACAGCGCAAAGTTATTTATTCTTTTGAAAAAAAACGCAAACGACATTTTTTTTTGTAAAAAAATGCTGTTGCACCATTTTTTTTACAACCGTAGGAAAACCTACGGTTGCAAAATCAACGTTTTCTACTAGACCATATGAAATCATTCTTTTAAACCATTTAGAAAAGCGTTCTGCCAGCTCTAAAAACTCATACAACGCCCTTGCGGATACCATTTGCTTATCAAAATCGATTTTGATAAGTTCGTTTTTAATTTGATTTCCCTCAAAAGACACTTCTGGTACTTTTGTGAATCGTTCTTTTGGTACTTCTGGTACTTTCGTGAATCGTTCTGATGTTTCGTTTTTAGCCGCATCATTTACGTTGGTAAAAACGGGAATCGGAGTGGACGACATAGCGTCATTGAACATGTCTGGCGACATGTCATTCAATTTTTTTTTCATTTCTGAAATGGATGTGCAAAAAAACAACATCTATCTTAAAATGTCGTAATTTTGCGGTGAATTAATGTTTGATTCGGGTCGCCAACTGCCCGTTCAACTTTTTTTATTTTCACGCGGTTCGTAAAAGGTTGGC
>JBJOPA010000147.1:0-7245 GCA_046051005.1 Bacteroidota bacterium | reverse complement strand
GATAATTTATACTGGGGGGGTCGCTTTTTTGCGTAAAATTACATCAGTAACGCACCAATGGAGCCACATCTTGGTCAGAAAAATCTTTTTCCAAATATTTAAAATAGGCATTCACCGCAATCATGCCCGCATTGTCGGTGCAATATTCAAAACTCGGTACAAAAACCGACCAACCCATTTTTTCACCTTCTTGCGTCAGGCGCGCCCGCAAACCGCTATTCGCCGAAACCCCGCCCGCAATCGCCACCGTTTTAATGCCCGTTTCGAGTGCCGCTTTTTTCAGTTTTTTTATCAAAATTTCAATAATCCGATGTTGCACCGATGCACACAAATCATTTATATTTTCATGTATAAACGCTGGATTTTCAGCCATTTGTTTCTTCAAAAAATAAAGAATCGAAGTTTTTAAACCTGAAAAACTAAAATTCAACCCTTCGATATTGGGTTCGGGAAAACTAAAAACGGGGTTGCCCAATGCTGCCAATTTGTCAATCACGGGTCCTGCGGGATAGCCCAATCCTAATATTTTTCCAGTTTTGTCAAAGGCTTCTCCTGCCGCATCGTCCAATGTTTCGCCCAAAATTTCCATTTTTGAGGGTGAATCTACGCGCACAATTTGCGTATGCCCACCCGAAACCGTCAAACACAAAAACGGAAACGACGGAAAAGGCGGCTCCGCAAAATGCGCCAACACGTGCGCCGACATGTGGTTGACCTCAATCAACGGCACGCCCAACGACAACGCCACCGATTTGGCAAAACTAACGCCCACCAGCAACGACCCCACCAAACCTGGACCTCGCGTAAACGCCACCGCATCGAGTTGTTCGAGCGAAATTTGGGCGCGTTTCAACGCCAAATCCACTATCGGAACAATATTTTGTTGATGCGCCCGCGACGCGACTTCTGGCACAACGCCGCCATATTGCTCGTGCGCCGATTGATTGGCAACGCAATTGCTCAATATCCGAATCGTGGTTGCGTCGCCCGCGTACGCCTGCAAAACTGCCGCCGAAGTGTCGTCGCAAGAAGATTCGATTGCCAAAATCGTTATTTTTTTATCCCTATTTTCCATTGTTTTTTGCAACTTGCCGATGGTTGTTTTTGAAAGTTGCCGCGCAAAGTTACGATTTTCGGCAAAAAAAGCCCCCCCCCAGTATAAATTGCCTTTTTTCTTATTTTTTGATAAGAAACACACCGCTTTATCCACAATTTCAGTAATTTTGCGCCGAAAAAAGTATTTTTCTTCTAAATTTTAAAATTTTTTTATTTGTAAAAAATAAGAAAAAACCAAAAAATTATTAAACGCTGATGAAAATTGATTTGATTTTAGGCTTGCAATGGGGCGACGAGGGCAAAGGAAAAATTGTTGATTTTTTAGCCGAACGCTACGATATTGTGGCGCGGTTTCAAGGCGGTCCCAACGCAGGTCACACCTTGAAATTTGACGGCAAAAAATTTGTTTTGCACACCGTTCCTTCGGGCATTTTCCGCGAACATTTGCTGAATGTCATCGGCAGTGGCGTAGTCATTGACCCCATCACCTTGCGGCGAGAAATCGAAATGCTGCAAACTTCGGGCTTAAATTTTGAAAAACGCCTATTGATTGCTAAAAAAGCGCACCTCATTTTGCCCACCCACCGACTGCTCGATGCCGTCAGCGAAGCCTCGAAAGGCAAAGAAAAAATTGGCTCAACGCTCAAAGGAATTGGTCCGACTTACATGGACAAAACGGGCAGAAATGGCTTGCGCGTAGGCGATTTGCTGTTGCCCAACTTGAAAGAAAAATATCAACAATTGCGCAAAAAACACCTTGACTTGGCAATGAGCTATGGCACGGAATTGATGCGCCAAATCAACTTCGACCTCGATGCCCAAGAAAAAATTTGGTTTGATTGCATCGAGACCCTAAAAACATTTCAATTCATTGATTGTGAATATTTTATAAATGAAAATTTAAAAGCAGGTAAACGAATTTTGGCGGAAGGTGCGCAAGGCTCAATGCTTGATATTGATTTTGGAACTTATCCGTTTGTCACCTCTTCTAACACCGTTACGGCGGGTGTTTGTACGGGTTTGGGCGTGGCTCCTTCGACCATTGGCGAAGTCATCGGCATCTCGAAAGCCTATTGCACCCGCGTGGGTTCGGGTCCTTTTCCAACCGAATTGGACAACGAAATGGGCGATTTTTTGAGGAAAGAAGGCGCGGAATTTGGCTCGACAACAGGGCGCGCCAGACGTTGCGGCTGGATTGATTTGCCCCAATTGCGCTACACTTGTATGCTCAATGGTGTAACGCAAATTTGTTTAACCAAAATTGATGTGTTAGACAAATTAGAAAATATTGAATACGCAACGCATTATCAATACGATGGGCAATTGCATCAAAATCTGCCTTACGACCTTGCGCAAACCGACCTCACGCCTGTCTATGAATCGCAAAAAGGCTGGCAAAAATCGCTTGACGGATTGACAAAATACGAGCAATTGCCCGACACATTGCAGCAATATGTTGCCGCCATTGAGCAATATTTGGATACGCCTGTCACCATGATTTCGACGGGTCCAGAGCGCGAAAAATTGATTTTGAGGTAAAAAATACTTGAAAAATTGATAAAAAAAAATCTCCCGCACGTGTGTGTGGGAGATTTTTTTTGCGTCAATATGCGCCAATCGAAAGCAACACCAACGTGCAGGCTTCGACGGGTTCGATGTCGTTTTTGCGGAGCAGAATTGCCAATTCGTCGTTTTCAGTGCCAGGATTAAAAATGACGCGACGCGGTTTCAGCGCGAGCAAAAATGCTTCGTAATTGGCTTGCAAACCCGCATTGATGTAAAGCGTCACCGTGTCCACATCTTGCAAATGGGCAACGGTTTCGGGTTTTTCGATGGTCAAATCGCCTATTTTTCCGCCGCGAATGCCTACGGGAACGGCTTCAAAACCGTGTTTTGTCAACGAAACGGTGGCTTTGTAGGCGTATCGTTCCGCATTGTCGGTTGCGCCGAGAATGATTGTTTTTTTCATATTCGTTTACAATTTTTTAAGCATAAAAATATTGCATGCCGTATGCCCTGAATTGCCCAACGACGTTGGAATGTGTTCAAAACCTGCTTTTTCATACATTTTCACCGCCGTCGCATAGTGCGGAAGGCTTTCTATGTAAATGCTTTTGTAGCCTTCTGAACGGGCAAGATTGATTGATTTTTCTAGCAACATTTTACCAATTCCTTTGCCGCGTCCTTTGGGTGACAAATAAAATTTGACGAGTTCCAAGCAGTCTTCGCCCAAACCTTCGGTCGGAAAAAGCCCGCCACAACCGACGACTTCGCCCTCGACTTCGGCTGTCCAAAGAACAGCGTTTGGCGTTTCAAACAACTCAAACAAATGGTCGGTCGAAGCGTCGGCATACGCCGTTCCCACGCGAGGCGCGTCGTGTTCGACAAAAGCTGCGCGGATAATTTGCGCCAATTGCGCATTGTCTTTTTTTTCTATCGGTCTTATTGCAATACTCATGTTTCAAAAATATTTTTTGATGACTAATTTTGAAGCAAAAGTAGGTTTTTTTTGATAAAAATAGGGTCAAATACTGGGGGGGGTGCTTTTTTTTAAATATTTTTAAGAAAATTTTATTTAGAAAAAATCAGCGACTGATGGCGGAAAATAATTTTCCAGGCTGCGCTTTGATGAGTCCCAAAAACTCTAATTCCAACAAAATAGAAGCCAATTCGCCTGATTTTTGATTCAATTTTGCGCTCAATTGGTCTATCGAATGGTTTTCTTCGGACGTTAAGACGGTCAAAACGCGCTGTTGTGGCTCGGTCAAATTGGTGAAAAGTTGCGCTTGCGTAGGGCGATGTTTTTTCGCCAACTCGTCCCATCTCAAAAAATAGGCAACGTCTTCGCCCGATTCGATAAGTTGAGCGCGCTGCATTTTGATGAGCGCGTTGCAGCCTTCCGACATGCGGTCGCCCGTGCGGGCGGGCAAGGCAAAAAGGTCGCGATTATAGTCATTTGCCAACGTCGCAGAAATCATGGAGCCGCCTTTTGTAGGCGTTTCGACCACAATCATGGCATCGCAAAGCCCTGCAATGATTCGGTTTCGCATCGGAAAATGTTCGCGAACGGGTTCTTGGTCGCTCGTAAATTCGGTCAACAAACCGCCGCCTTCATCGGTCATTCGCTTCGCCAAATCGGTGTGTTCGGTCGGGTAAATGCGTTGCAAACCCGTTCCCAAAACGGCAACGGTGGGCAAGTTTTGAGACAGCGAATGGCGATGCGCCGCCGCATCAATTCCAAACGCTAAACCACTAATTATCAATGGATTATACGACGATAAGCCTTCGATAATTTGTTCCGTCATGCGCAATCCGTAGGGCGTGGGCTTGCGCGTGCCGACGATGGCAATCACCCGTTGCGCGTTGAGATGCGGGTCGCCATGTTGATACAACAACAAAGGCGCATCTTGAATTTGCCGCAGCCGTTCGGGATAATTTTTATCGGTATGAAATAAAATTTTTACGTCATTTTTTTCGATAAAATTTAATTCTTTTTCTGCCCAACGCCACAGCTCGGCATCGGTTTTTTGACGGTGAATATTGCGGGCAATCAGTTCGCCCACTTGCGGAATTTTGGCAAGCTCGCGCAACGACGCTTTGAAAACATCGGTCGCGCTTCCGCAATGCGCAATGAGCGATTTGGCGGTTTGTCCACCGATTTTTGGCACTTTCAGCAAGGCAACGCGGTGTAACAATTCACTGTCTAGACATTGTGTTTGTGACATTATTTCAAAAAGTTTATTTTCTCAAAGTTTTTTTCAAAATATTTTTCAAAAAAATATTTGTTTTAAAATCTAAAAATTTCGGACAAAAATAAACAAGTTTTTTGAAACAAAAAGATACCCCCCAGTATTTTTCATTTTTTTGAAATCATTTTTAAAAAAAAAATATGAAAAACTTGATGTTCCGTTTTTTGAGAAAAATAGACACATTTGAGGGCGTTTATACTGGGGGGTAGTCAAAAATAGGGCTTGAAAAAAAAAAATTCAAAATTTTCAAAAAAAAATGAACTAAAAATGCGTTTGATTCGTTAGAATAGTCGTAATTTTAGCGAATATTCGCTATTAATTCGACCATAAAAATATAATTTATTGATTATCAAAATTTTATAAAATTTTTATTTACTAAAATATCAATTTTTTTCAAAAAAAAAGGAGTAAGGATATGGAATCAACAATAGAAAAAATCAATGTTTTGCGCGGCGGCGCATTCGTGGTGCAAGACAGCACGCCCGACGACACATTCATTCCAGAGGTGTTGACCGAAGAACAAAAAATGGTGCAAGACATGGCGCGTAATTTCGTCAAAACCGAAATTGAACCCGTCAGAAACGACCTCGAAAAACAAAAAGAAGGCGTGGCAACCACGATTCTCGAAAAAATGGGCGAACTCGGTTTGCTCGGAACCCACATGCCCGAAGAATTTGGCGGCATGAATATGGATACCAATACGAATACGTTGTTGGTGGACGAATTGGGCGCGGCGGGCGGTTTTACGGTGACGTATGCCGTTCAAACGGGCATCGGTATGTTGCCGATTTTTTATTTCGGAACCGAAGCGCAAAAAGCCAAATATTTGCCACAACTCATTTCGGGCAAATTGGTGGCGGCGTATTGCCTCACCGAACCCGGAAGCGGTTCTGACGCATTGGCTGCCAAAACTCGCGCCGACCTTTCGGCAGACGGGTCGCATTACGTGGTAAATGGTCAAAAAATGTGGATTTCTAACGGCGGTTGGGCTGATATTTTGATTGTTTTTGCGAAAATCGGTGGCGACAAATTCACTGGTTTCATCATTGACCGTCATGCAGAAGGCGTAACTTTGGGCGCGGAAGAAGACAAATTGGGCATCAAAGGTTCTTCTACTCGTCAAATTTTCTTTGAAAACGTGAAAGTTCCTGCTGACAACGTGTTGGGCGAAATCGGAAAAGGACACCGCATTGCGTTTAACGTGTTGAATATCGGACGTTTCAAATTGGGTGCGATGTGTTTGGGCGGCTCGAAAGTCGTAAACACGATGGCGGTTCGCTATGCCAACGAACGCCAACAATTCAAACAACCCATTGCGAATTTTGGCGCGATAAAACATAAATTGGCAGAAATGGCGATTCGCAATTTTGTAGGCGATTCTACCCAATTCCGCGTATCGGGCTTGATACAAGACCAAATTTCGTCACTCACAGCAGAAGGCAAAACTTATGCGCAAGCTACGCTTGAAGCTGCCGAAGAATATGCTATCGAATGTTCTATCACCAAAATCGTTGGTTCAGAAATGCTCGATTTTGTGGTGGACGAAAATGTGCAAGTACATGGCGGCATCGGTTTTTCGGAGGAATACGGCGCATCGCGTGCATATCGCGACAGCCGCATCAACCGCATTTATGAAGGCACCAACGAAATCAATCGCATGTTGATGATTGACCAACTGTTCAAACGGGCTTTGGCGGGCAAAATTGACATCATCACGCCAGCTTGGGCGGTACAAAAAGAATTGGCTTCGATGCCTTCGTTCGACCGACCGTCGGGCGAATATGCGGAAGAATATGCGGCATTGAAAGATTTCAAAAAAATGATTTTGATGGTTGCTGGCGGTGCTGCAAAAATGCAGATGGACGGCAAACTCAACCTTTCGGAAGAGCAAGAAATCATGATGAATGTTTCAGATATGATGACGGAAACGTTTAATTGTGAAAGTACGTTGTTACGGGTTCATAAATTGGCTTCGATGGATAAAAAAATCAAGCAAGAAGTGTATGACGCAATTTTGAAAACCTATTTTCACGATGCCACTTCGCGTATGCACAAGTTTTCGACCGATGCGTTGTGCGCTTTTGCAGAAGGCGATTTGTTGAAAACATTTTTGATGGGTTTGAAACGTTTTACGAAATATCCTTCTGTCAATACAAAGTTGACACGAAGAATGATTGCGGACGAATTGATTGCGCACAACGAATATTGTTTTAGCAAAATATAAGTTTTAAAAATAATTTTTGAAAAAAGATTGTTGAAAAAGTCGAATTGGAACCTACCAATTCGGCTTTTTTTTTGCAAATTTTTCAAAAAAATGGGTTTTATACGAACTGTGTGAAAGTTGTATATTTTTTCCGAATAAAATTTTGTTATTCTGTTATTTTTTTAGGTAGTGGGCTTTATTTCAAATATTTTTTTGTTTTTGACGATTGCAAAAGCG
>JBJOPA010000146.1:0-9350 GCA_046051005.1 Bacteroidota bacterium | reverse complement strand
CAATCGTAAAAAACAAGCAAGATGTAGCCAATAATAGCTTTTTCATAGAAAAAATGTAAGAAAATTTTAATGTAAAAAGGGTTTAAAAATGATAAGATTTTTAGCAATTTAAAACTGCATCAATTAATGAAACGCAAAAGTAACTCCAAATTATATTTCCACACAAAAAAAAATGTCAATAATGAGCAAGATGATTAAATATTTTTATTCTCAATATCTAATCAATTTCCATACGAATCCTAAAATCTTTTGGCAAATAATTGTTGATTCGATTGGGCAGCACTTTGAGCCAACCGAGTGGCAAGCCCTCAAAAGTTGCCAATGTCCAACCTGTTTTGGCATCGGTTTCGATGTTTTCTTTCTTCAAATAATGCAACGCCGTCGTTTTGTCCAACGCCAATTCCTGAAAACGCCCCCCCCCAGTATCCGAGCGTTTCAAAGCCGCCGAAAGCGCAAAATCATGGCTCGGAATGAAATCTGTTCCCTTGAAAGTGCCAATTTCGACCCCAAATCGCGTGTTTTTCAACAGCGAACCGACCATTGCGGCACGCTCTAAATCTTTATTTTGCAACGCCACAATTTGCCCGTTATTTTTCAAAAAGAAAGAAAAATTTTCCCAATTTTCGACCCAATCTCTCAACAATTCGGTTTCTTTTTTCCCTAATTTTGGCAACTTGAAAATTGGTTTTTTATGGAAAACTGGATTTTTATTTCCCACATTTTTCTTTCTAAAAACGGACAAAAAGAAACCTTCGCCACGTGTTTTGTGCCAATAAAACTGATATCCAAAGGCATTTCCAAGCATTTTTTCTGTAATTTCGGGAAAATCCGCAAGTTGTAAACGCTCCGATTCGAGGTCAAAATTTTCGCACAACCACGCCACATTTTCCATATTTTCAACATCATTGAACGTACAAGTCGAATACATCAACAAGCCATTTTCCGCCAACGTCGCCACCGCTTCTGACAAAATGCGCCGTTGCCGCGCCGCACAAGTCGCCACATTTTGAAGGCTCCATTCGCCAATCGCTTTGGCATCTTTTCGGAACATGCCCTCGCCCGAACACGGCGCATCAACGACCACCAAATCAAAAACCGAACCCAACGCGCCAAAATCTTTGGGGTCGTGATTGGCGGTGGCAACATTTAAATTTCCCCATTTCAATATATTTTCTTCCAAAATATGATAACGCGGACGCATCACTTCGTTTCCAATCAGCAAAAAATCGGTCGAAAACGTGCGCAACACATCAGCGATGAGCGTCGTTTTTCCGCCCGGCGCGGCGCAAAGGTCAAGCGCGAAAACAGATTCCGACGGCGAAAACGTCTGCCGAATTGCCTCGCCCAAAAACATCGAACTCGCCTCCTGCACGTAATACGCGCCCGCATGAAACGCAGGGTCGAGCGTAAAAACGGGACGATTGGGCAAATAAAAACCTGCTTGTTGCGCCCATTTAACGGTTTCTATTTTGGTGGTTTCCCAATTTTCGTCTAATTTTTTCGGAAAATCGGCAACGGTTTTTGATGGATTTTGACGCACCGAAACAGGCGCAACCGCATCAAAAGCAGCTTGAAAATCCTTGAAATCAGTCGCCGAAAATTGGTTTTCAATAGACTTTAAAAAAACATCGGGTAAATGCGGCATCTTATTTTTAAATTTCTTTTCAATTTTTTGCGCAAAAATACGATTAGAATAACAAAAAAATGAAAAAACGCTTTAATTTCGCCCTCGAAAAATGCAATTTCCTTTCCTCCTTCGGGGGGATTGATGACTTTCTCCCTCCCTTCGGGGGGGTCGGAGGGGGATTTATACTGGGGGGTGGCATTTTTCAACTAAAAAATCTTTTTTTTTAAAAATCAAAATACAATAAAAATGTTATTTTTACAAGTAGCAAATCCAAACGCAGGTTGGATAAATTTGGCGATGCCAGTGATGATGATTGGTGTGCTTTATTTCTTCATGTGGCGACCGCAAGCACAGGCGCGCAAGGCAACCGAAGCATTTCAAGACAGCATCGAACGCGGTAAAGACGTGGTGACGGCAAGCGGCATCATCGGCAAAATCAACAAAATCGAGAAAGGAATTGTAACGCTCCAAGTCGCCCCCAACTCGTTTATCAAAGTAACAAAATCTTCTATTTCACGCGAAATGACAGAGGCTTTTGACGCAGCGATAAAGGAAACTTCGGCATAAAAAACGCCATGAAAAAACCGATTTCAACCCATTTCAAAGCTGTTTCTACGTTTTTTTCTACTAAAATTTTTAGAAAAAAGACAAAAAACGTAACCAACAAAACCGAAATGACTGAAACGAATGCGGCAGTTCCGCCGCGAGATAGGGCTGTGCTGATGGTTTGCATCGGCATTGCCTTTTGCTTTTGGTTGCTCAACAAATTTTCGATGACGTTTCAAACCGAAGAAATTTTGCGCATCGAATATCGCCTCCCGCGTGGGCGTTCGCTGAGCTACGCGCTGCCCGATTTTGTGAAAGCCAACGTGGAATTGCGCGGTTGGGATTTGCTGTTTCGGCGCACGCGCAACATCACACTCGACATTCCAAACGACAGCCAATCGGTCATTTCTTCCAGTCAAATTCGGGCAGCCATTGCCCAAAGTTTGGGCAGCGACCCCAAAATTGCGTGGATTAGTTTCGACCAAATTTCCGTAAAACTCGAAGCCGAAGCCCGAAAATCGTTGCGCGTGGTGGTGCGCGATTCCATTCGCTTTGCAAAAGGTTTTCAACTCGTGGATTCCATTCGCGTCGAACCTGAATTTGTGGTCGTGCGCGGTCCAGAAAGCCTGATTGACAAACTCGAATTTATCAAAACAGACGTATTGTTGTTTGAAGATTTGAACGAAAACACCACGCGCACCATCGCCATTTCCGACAATCCGATTCTGAATTTTGATGTTTCGGAAGTGAAAGCGTTTCTCGAAGTCGAACAATTTACCGAAAAAGCCATGTTCTTACCCGTCGAAATCCGAAATGCGCGGGCAAAATCGCGCGTTTTCCCCAATCGCGTCAAGTTGAGTTGTGTGGTGGGTTTGAGTAAATTTGCAAAAGTAAATCCACAAGATTTTAGCGTTTCTGTTGACTCGAAAAACGTAAAAATGAACGCCCAAAACAATACCCTGCCAATTTTTGTTGAGAAGAAACCCGCATTTGTACGCAACGTAAAATGCGAGCCAAACTCCGTAGAATTTTATTTTGAAAATTAATTGTTTTGAAAAATAAATATGAATTTAAAAATCGGCTTTTCTCCTTGTCCAAATGATACTTTTATTTTTGACGCATGGGTGCATCAAAAAATTGATACCGAAGGGCTAATCCTTGATGTCGTGATGGAAGATGTGGAGGCACTCAATCGTCGCGCACGAGCGCAAGAACTGGCGGTCACGAAGTTGAGTTACCATGCTTTTGCCCATCTACTCGACGCTTATCAGTTGCTCGATGCGGGCAGCGCGTTGGGGCGCGGCTGTGGTCCATTGCTAATTTCCAAGCAAAAAATGGACGTTTCTACTGTAAATACTGCAAAAATTGCCATTCCGGGCGCGATGACGACGGCGCATTTACTTTTCGGAATTGCCTACCCCGAAGCGACAAATCGGATGGAAACCATTTTCTCTGAAATCGAAAATCAGGTGCTAAATAACCAAGCCGATGCAGGCGTAATTATCCACGAAAACCGTTTTACGTATGCAGAAAAAGGTTTAATTAAAATCATGGATTTAGGCGAATTTTGGGAAAAAACTACCCAAATGCCCATTCCATTAGGCGGAATCGTCGCCAAACGAAATTTGCCAAATGAACTCAAACAAAAAACAAACAGAGTAATGGCGAGAAGTGTAGCTTTTGCTTTTGAAAATCCTGATGAAAGTAAAAATTACGTTCGGGCGCACGCGCAAGAAATGAGCGAGGAAGTAACGAAACAACATATTGAATTATATGTCAATCATTTTACCCAAAGTTTGGGCGACGAAGGAAGAGCCGCCGTCGAAACTTTATTTGAAAAAATGATTAATTTAAATATGATTAAAAAAAATACAATAGAAATATTCATCAATCGCTAAGTTTTGATTAAAAATGTTTTACCATTGTAAAAAAAAATTAATTTATTTTAAAAAATAATGCGGATTTTTATTTTTTGGCACAGTATTGGATTTAATTTAAATGTAAGTTTTGGTTAAAGAATTGTAAAATTCGTTTTCGTGAATGCCCTCGCCCCTCCGCGAGGGCATTTTTTTTTCGATTTTTTAAAATTAATCCATTTTTACGTTAATTTTGCAACGTTTTTACATTTTTTAACGCTGATGAAAAAATCAATTTTCTTACGATGAAATATTTATTTTTCTATTTTATTTTTGCCGCAAATGCGCTGTTCGCACAACAAGAAACCGACATTTTGGCGATACAACAAAAACGCTTTGAAGCCACTACAAAACAAGACAGCGCAACGCTCGAAACGCTGCTTTCTCCCGATTTGTACTACATTCATTCCAACGGTTTGACGGAAAACAAAGCCCAACATTTGCAAACCATTTTGCAACAAAAAATTGTTTATCAATCTTTTACATATTTGGATAAACCTGTAATATTGAAACGAAAAAAATTGTACATCATCAACGGAACCGTGTTGGTGAAAGGACTTTACAACAACACTCCATTTGAAACGAAGCTGCTTTTCACCGCATTATACGAGTGCAAAAAACGCCATTGGCAACTCGTGCGCTGGCAATCCACGAAAATAAATTGAAAAATAGCCCCCCCCCCCAGTATAATTCAGATTTTAAAGCCCAAATATTCATTTTTTTTCTACATTTGCAGAAAATATATTTTCATTACATCAATAATCTTTAAAAAAACAAATTTTTATGTGGAAAAAATACAGAAAAAACATTGGAATTGGGTTGCTTGCTGCCTTTGTTTTGGCGCAACTGATTCGCCCAGCAAAAAATATTTCGGGCGACGACACCAAGCATTTGCGCCATACATTTGCCGTTTCGCCTGAAATTGAAGGCATTTTACAGAAAAATTGTTACGATTGTCACAGCAACAAAACCGTTTATCCTTGGTATTCGGCGGTGCAACCTGTCGCAAGTTGGCTCGCCCACCACGTCGAAGAAGGCAAAGGAGAAATCAATTTTTCGGTTTTTTCGGACTACAAATTGCGTCGGCAGTTTCACAAATTAGAAGAAATCGTTGAGCAATTGGAACACAACGAAATGCCGTCGCCGAGTTACACCTGGATGCACGGCAACATCAGCGAAGCCGATAAAAAAACGCTCATCGCATGGTCAAAATCTACGATGGATACGCTCAAAGCGCACTACCCGATTGACAGTTTGGTCAGAAAAAAGCAATAAAATGACTTTCTTCCCTCCTTTGAGGGGATTGAGAAGGGATTATACTGGGGGGTGCATCAAAATATATGTTTTTTCATAAATTATTGATGTTCAAGATTTTAGCTTAAAAAATTATTTTTTTGTGTCATTTTTGCAAAAAAATCTAAAAGAATAATTGCAAAAAAGCGTTGATTTTCAAAAAATAATTTGGAACAAGAAGAGAAATTCTGTAACTTTGTACGGAATTTCTCTTCTTGTTTTATCAATTATTTTTTTAACGCTCAAAATGTTATTTGATTATGATGAACGAACCCATTTCCTCCATTATGACGCGCCAAGTTGTCACCGTCTTGCCTTCCGACAACCTCGAAACGGTGAAAGACATTTTCTCTCGCAAACGCATTCACCACGTTCCCGTAGTCGAAAAATCGGGTAAATTGGTAGGCATTCTCACCACGTCCGACCTATTTTGGCTCAACAAATCTTTTGACGATTACGAAAAAATCCGCGTCCGCGACGTGATGACGCACCGCATCGCCAAACTCGAATTGGACGACAAAGTAGGAACGGCTGCCGAAATTTTCTTAGAAAATCGTTTTCACGCGCTACCGATTGTTGACGAAAATGACCATTTATTGGGCATCGTCACCACTTTTGACGTATTGAAATACGAATTTGAAAAAGAATATCCGAAGGAACGAACCTTCACACAATAAAATAAAATTTGATTTGACAAAATTTTACAAGGAATAATCAAAATTTTATTTGTCCAATAAACCTTGCATAAGGTCTTGCACGGTAGTCTGATTGTCAAAAATTGGGTCGTGCAAAAAGTTGGGGTCATAATCGGGTTTCGACCAAGTTTTGCCGTTGTCTTTTGAACGGAAGGTGTAATAACCGGGTTTTTCGGTGTCTCCGTCGGGTGCGTATAAGGTGATTTCGATGCGATTTTTTTCGACCGTCAACCGACGAATTTCGGAAAAAGCACTCGGAATATCGAGCGACGCGCCTTGTCGAAACGTCAAACCTTGGTCGTCACTCACAAAAAACAAATATTTTTTCGTCGGCGACATCGCAAAACCCGATGTAAACGGTTGCAACACAAGCCAAATTTGCCCCGTTTGGTCTGTCACGCCCGCATAAATCCACGCATGATTTTCATAAAAAATATCAGGTTTCAAAAAAAGCCACCCATTTTCGACCGAGTGAATGACCGCAACGGGCAACGCCGTGCCTTTCACCGTGTCGTTGAGATTTCCGAAAATCATGGGCTGCATTTTCGGCGTTTTTGGAACGAAAAACGCGGTGGTCATCGTGTTGAGGTCGCTGGCATCGAGGCGACGCGATTCCCAAATTTCGCGTGCATCTTGCGCGCCAAGCCGCTGGACACTGGGGGGGGCAACCAAAAAGAAAAATAAAAAAACGGGAAACCAATGACTTGAAAATGTGCTTGTTTTTTTCATAGAAAATGTAAGATATTTTTATTTTTTTTATAATATATGCTATCCAAAATTACAATTGTGTTGCAAAAGAACTACAAAAAATTGAATTTTCAGCTTTTTTGATTCAATATTTTCATTAAATTTTATAATTTTGTGTTCTATATTTAATAAAAAAAATATTTGTTAACCAACCATATCATCTAATTTCGTAAAAGCATGTTAGAAAATTTAGACCAAGTTGTCATCAATTTACCGCCTTCGCAGCAATTGATGTTGCGCCTCATATTAGCATTTTTGATGTTTAGCGTGGCGTTGGACATCAAAAAATCCGATTTTGAACTTCTGTTTCGGTCGCCCAAAGCCGTTTTTGTAGGTTTGGGCATTTTGTGGTTTGTGTTGCCAGTTCTGACACTCGGTTTGGTGTGGGCGTTTCGTCCGCCCGCGAGCGTGGCGTTGGGCATGATTTTGATTGCGGCTTGTCCTGGCGGCACGCTTTCCAATTTTGCAACGCATTGGGCGCGAGGAAATACCGCCCTTGCCGTCACCACCACTACCCTATCCACGTTGGCTTCGGTGGCGACGTTGCCCGTTACTTTTTTTGTTGGCAAAACGTTGATTTCCAATGTTTTACAAGTTCCAAATATTTCGATAAGTTTTCTTGATTTGGTGGAAATTGTGTCAATCGTCATCTTTGCGCCCTTGTTGTTGGGCATGGCGATTGGGCATTTTTTCCCGACCCAAAACGAATTGTTGAAGCGATTTGTCAAACCGTTTTCGTTGCTGATTTTTGTCGTTTTCATCGTCGGCGCGGTGGCGAGTAATTGGAAATTGGTGAGAGATTATGTGCCGCTTATTTTTACAATCAACATGTTACACAACGGTTTGATGATGTTTTTAGGTTATTTGACCGCCAAATTTTTCAATCTTTCAGAAGCGTCGGCACGCGCCTTGACTTTTGAGTCGGGTCTGCACAACACGGCGTTGGGCTTGACGTTGACGCTCGCATTTTTTAACGGCTTGGGCGGCATGATTGTCTTGTTGGCATGGTACGGAATTTGGGATTTGATGACCGCCTCCGCGCTCGCCCTCTTTTGGATGAAAAAAGGCGAAAAATAGCCACCCCCCAGTATAAACGCCTTTTTTTTGTTTTTTTTTTATATTTTTTTATGGAATTTGTAAGTCTTTTGCATCATTTCTACAAAAAAATTAAATTAATTTTCATAAGAAAAAAAAGGTATGAAAAAAATATTTGTTGTTGCGATAACTTGCCTATTGGCTTCATGCGGATGTGCGCAAACGACCACGTTTGATGTCGAACCTATCGAAATCCCTAAAAATGGACTGTCCGTACGCGATGCCGTCGCCGTCCAACAACTCTATTCGCCCGCCATCGTTGCGGCATCGTTTTCAGCTGAAAAATTTGCGTTTTCAAGTAAAAGAAGCTTTTTTGACGGTGTGTTAATGGCTTATCAAAATCATTATCCCATGACTTTTACGCCCGATGCGGTTTGGCAAGTCGTCAGCATGGGTTTTGCGCGACATGTAGCCGCCAATGCAGAACAATTGCGCTCAAAATTCGTAGATTTTGAAGGAAAAGAGACGTTAACGGCATCTTTAGAAGAAGAAATTCCAGGTGCGTGGGAAGCCGTTTTTTCGCAATTTACAGAACAAATTGCCACTTATGTGGGCGATACGTTGGTAAACAATTTGACTGCCAATTTCACAACTTCTACGCCGACTTCTGTTATCGCCAGTCAAATTACGATTATGGATGCCATGAAAAATTACTTTGAGTATCATGTAAATCCCGTTGGTTGTGGCGTTTCGCGGGTGACGCTCGAAGGGTCGCTTGAAGATTGGGAAAAAGTATTGGAAAAGACGCAATTTTTAGCAAAATACGATTTAGATTGGTGGACAAAAGAATTGAAACCCATTTTGACCCAGTTCATTGAAGCAAAAAAGGGAAATGTAGATAAACAATTCTGGAAAGATATGGTGAGTATTAGAGAGGTAGCAAGGGTTTGTACAGGTGAAACTCGTATCAATGGTTGGATTAATAAGTTTTATCCTTATGATTTGAATGGGAAAAGACGCAATTTTGGCGATGTCGAAAAATATCAAGTCAATTTATCATTAGATATTGTTGCAGTTCCTTTCAAATTGGTGGATGAAGAAAGAGAAACGATAGTTTTGATGCAATTTCAAGCAGGCATCGTAGGTTGGACGCAAGACACGCAGACGCTTTCCATGCGTCCCGTCGTAGGTTGGTTGGTCAACAATACGGACGACCCTGAAAACAAAAATCCAAGCGAGTTGTGGAAAAAAGAACATACCAAAACCAAGCTCGACAGCCTTACGCGAGTCAATATCGGGCGGCTTGAAAATCAATTATTTTCAAAATATAATGAAATTTCTTATTTCGATTTGTCATTCAAAAATGAAGCGATTTTCGACCCGCGCCTTGCCAATATCCGCATCAAAAGACTGACTTTGACAGGCAAAATTTCGCCCGAAGTGGAACAAAAATATAGAGAATTGAAAAATATTTCAGAAATTGTCATCAAT
>JBJOPA010000145.1:0-2512 GCA_046051005.1 Bacteroidota bacterium | reverse complement strand
AGATTTATGAAATCTTTAAGATTTCGTAAATCTCGCCGCCAAAAACGCCTGAAAACGCCAATTTTGAAGTAAGTTATAACAATACATTTTCCTTAACTATACAACATTGCCCCCCCAGTATAAACACAATTTTTCAGGAACAAAAAAACCCTCCTCCAAGCCTTTGCTTGGAAAGAGGGTCATCCCAAAAACCAATATTTTTAACGGTTTAGGTTATTCTTTTTGATGGTTTTATCAAATTTAATTTCTATACTTTTTCTTTTTCTTCTTGGTTTTAGGGTCAATTTCTTGTTTTCTGATTTCGACACCCAACGAAATTTCGTGACCATCTCGGCTGTAATTATTAAACTCGGCGATAGAAGCAGAATAGGAATAATTTAACTGAAAACCGCCTTGACGAATGCCCGCCATAAGCGCAACCGCACCACTTCTACCCGGACGATAAGTCAAACCCGCCATAAATTGGTCGTTCAAAAACGTAGTCCGCAAATTGAAATCAGCTTCAAAAGGCGCGTTTAAGGGCTTTCTGACCATCAAAGACGGCTCTAACATGGTGCTTTCACCGATATTGAACCGATAGCCGCCATAACCCAAAAAGTGTCGAAAAAACGTAATTTGCTTGCGCGTTGTGTCGTTGATAACACCCAATCGCGTGTGTACGAGATTCGGAACGGCAACGCCAACAAAAATTCTGTCTTTAATCAACAAATTCATACCCACCGCAGCATCGAGATACGTCACGCCTTGCATGGCATCTTCAATCAAATAATCGTTGCGCGTGATGAGCGGATTGCCCGCCGCGCCCGCAGTCACCCGCGTGCGATTGAACTCCGTCGAAAAACCCATGCCGAGCTTATATTCCTTCGTTCCGTAGCTGTACGCATACGCCAATTGTCCGCGAAAACGGTTCAATGCCGCAAAATTTTCCGACATCACCATCGCGCCCAATCCCACTTTTTTGCCCAATGCACCGCTATATGTCAAGGCATAGGTGTTCGGCGCGCCCGGAAAACCCGCCCATTGGCTACGCGAATGCGCAAAAACTTGATGCTTGCCCTCAAAACCCGCCGCCGCAGGATTTACCAAAAATGGATTGGCAAGATAATGATGAAACGTGGCTTCGTCCTGCGCTTTGACCGACACAGTCGCTGAAACGGCAAACGCCAACGTGAGAATTGTATGCAAGATTCTTTTCATAATCAATCTTTTTTTTATGAAGTTCACTTTTTAAAAAGTAACTTTTATGATGTAATTATTGATTTTTTAATAGATTTTTTATCCAAAAAACGCTTTATTTCCTCTTTTTGGAGGGATTATACTGGGGGGGGGCTATTTTTTGATTTTATTTTGGTCAACAATTTTTGATATTCTTTTTTTATCAAAAATTATTAAAAATTATCAAAAATTGTTGACCAAAATAAAAAAATAGCTACCTTTCTTCTCGCATAATCGTTACCGTTCCCTTTTCAAGTTGGGTGCTTCCTGTACTCGTGGTGGCTTTTAAGATATAAAAATATCCACCATTTGGAAGTTGTCTTCCATTTCTACCCAATCCCGTCCAGTTGTTGGCATAATTTTCATCATCATATTCTAACTGTCCAAAACGATTGTAAATTTCGAGTTTCACTTGTGAATATCCACAAAGATTGACTTCAAAAATATCATTTTTACCATCGTCATTAGGCGTAATAATTGGCGAAGCCGTCAAACAAGTAGAGCCGTTGCTCGAATCTTTCAAAACGGCATCTTTCAAGATTTCACAGCCATTTTTATCGGTCACCAATACAAAATATCGTCCTGCGCCTACGTTTCCGACAAAAGATTGCGCGGGCAAAGTAGGGTCGTTCCAACGATATTTGTAAGGGTCAACGCCACCCGTTACGTTCACGGTGATGCTACCATTTTTTCCACCCGCCGAAGTTGGGTCGCGTTTGAGCAACGTTGCTTGCAATGCCAACGGTTCAGTCAACGTGATGGTGGTTTGGTAGTTTCGTCCGTTTGCGTCGGTAATTGTCACCGAATTGAGACCGCCACAAAGCGCACGCGCAATGGCACTCGTTTCGCCCGAACTCCAACGATAGGTCAACGGCGCAACCGCACCTTGCACGCCCTGCACAATCGCCGAACCATTGCATTGACCGTTACATCGAATATTAAAGCCATTGTAATCCGAAACCGCGACAATCGAAACGGCTCCACCTACGGTTACATCAAAATTGCGAATAATGCGACAACCTTGTGCGTCCGTCACGCTCACGCCACACGCACCCGCCCGAAGGTTGTTGATGCGGTTGACGGTTCCTGTGTTGTTGCCATTACACCAAGTAAAATTATAAGGTTGTGTACCGCCTGAAACCGTTACCACCGCACCACCGTCTGCATTGTTTGGCGTAGCCGAAGACAATTGCAAATCCGTGATAATCAATGGATTGGCAGGCGAAGCGATTACAAAAATAGCCGTAATCGTTTGTACAGGTGTGCTTCTGTCGGTCGCCGTTACGAAATAACGACC
>JBJOPA010000144.1:0-6589 GCA_046051005.1 Bacteroidota bacterium | reverse complement strand
TGATATTCCTTGATGATGCGTTTTGCCAACGACAAACCCAATCCCCAACCGCGTTTTTTGGTAGAAAAACCAGGTTGAAAAACGGTTTTGAATTGCTCGCGGGCGATGCCTTTGCCCGTGTCCGTGAGTTCGAGGCAAACCCAAGTGGGTTCTTTGTAAACCGAGATTTCGATTTTTCCTACGCCATTTTCAAGCGCATCAACGGCATTTCTGACCAAATTTTCTAACACCCAATCGAACAAAGGCGCGTTTAACAAGACATTTACTGGGGGGTCGTTTTGCGAAGCAGGATAGACGAGTTGCACCTTGCGCGGCATCCGTTTGGACATGTATTCGTGATTTTTTGCCAACACATCGTTCAAATCCGTCAATACCAAATCAGGCGCAGCTCCAATTTTGGAAAATCTATCCGCGACCGTATTGAGGCGATATACGTCATTTTCAAGTTCATTGATGGCTTCGTGGGTCATCGCGTCTTCGGGTTTTGCGTTGAGGCGCAGGAGTTCAATCCAACCTAAAATGCCTGAAATCGGCGTGCCGAGTTGGTGCGCCGTTTCCTTTGCCATGCCCACCCAAACTTGGTTTTGTTCGGAACGGCGCGCCGTCGAAAATGCCAAATAGCCTGCCACCACAAACGCCGTAATCAACAACAATTGCAACCAAGGAAAATAGGACAACAACGTGAGGATTTGGGATTGTTTGAAATATAAAAACTGCTTGGAAAACGCGGATTCTACGAGCAAAGGCTTTGCGCCCGTTGCCAAAATGGTGTTGAGTTCGCGGCGAATGTGAACCGTATCTTGGTCGTTTGGAAAATTTCGCGCATCAACGATATTGTTGTATTCGTCCAACATGATAATCGGAATGGTGGTGTTGCCGACCAAAATTTCCGTAGCAAGCGTAAAATCACACAATTGATTGGTGTCGGCGAGGTTTTGGGTCGTGCTTTCCAACGCAATGATGTATTGTTTGACCCGTTTTTCTTCTTCTTCGCCCAATTGTTTTGCCAAAGAGAGGGTAAAAAACATCGAAATTCCGATGATGATAGCTCCCACTATCGCCAAATAGATTTTCCATCTTGATTTTTTCTTATAAAAATTTCCTATCATGTGGACTCTTTTTTTTCTATTTTCCCATAAAAAGCGGGTGTCTTTTTTCGATAAAAGCGGTTACGCCTTCTCGATAATCTTCGGTGGCGGCAACTTTTCCTTGCAATTGGGTTTCGAGAGAAAGTTGCGCGGCGAGGCTATTGTGTTGCGCCGCTTCCAATGCCGTTTTGATGGCGGCAATGGCTTGCGTAGGCAAATTGGCAAGCGTCATAGACATTTTGGAGACCGTTTCTTCAAATTTTTCGTCGGCAACGGCACTGTAAATCATGCCCATCGCTTGTGCATCTTTGGCAACGACTTTTTCGCCCGTCATCATCAATGCGGTGGCACGCGCCAAACCGACCAAACGCGGCAACAAAAACGTGCCACCATTGTCAGGAATCAAGCCGATTTTGACAAAGGCTTGAATGAAACTCGCGCTTTCGCACGCAATCACGAGGTCGCACGCCAAAGCAAGGTTCGCGCCCGCGCCCGCCGCAACGCCATTGACAGCGGCGATGACAGGTTTTTGCAACGCCCTAATTTTCAAGACAATCGGATTGTAGCCGTCGTCTAATATTTCGGCAAATGTGGGCGGCACGGGTTGGGTCACTTCTGCCAAGTCTTGCCCCGCGCAAAATGCCTTGCCGTTGCCCGTGAGGACAACGCAGCGAATGTCCGAATCCGCCGCCGCCATGTCAAGTGCCGATTGAACGGCGCGACACATCGGTTGATTGAACGAATTAAAGACTTTGGGACGATTGAAACGAATCGTCAAAACGCCACCACTTTTTTCGAGTTGTAATATTGATTCGGGCTGATTTTCCATTTTAATTTTTTAATTATTTATAATTTGATTGTATCTTTTTAAGCGACAAAAGTAAGATTTTTTTGATATTTTTTACTTCAAAAAAAAATGGGGATAAAATTTTACTTTTTTTTCAAAATCCCTTCAAAAAATGCTACCCCCCAGTATCCAAGCCTCCAAAAGGCGTTTTATACTGGGGGGTAGCATTTTTATCGTTTTTTTCTAAAAATTATTTTTTAAATGTATAGAAAAACGCATTTGAATCGCCTTCATAAACGCCTTCGATGACAATTTTGCCGCGCAAACGTTCCAATGCTTTGTTGACTTGGTCGGGAGATTCTACTTTGATATTATTGATATGCGTAATAATAAAATCCGCCCCCATATTCGTTGAAGCAATAGGGCTGCCGCGTTGAATCGCCGTCACGCGCACACCACGCGAACCAATTTTACGCATTTCAGGCGGCGAAAGTGGGCGTAACGTTTGCAAACCAATTCGTTCACTTGCCGTGCCTGTTGCGGTGGCTTCGCTCCGTTTTTCAGGCAACACGACACCCGTAGAATTGGATTCGTTTTTCAACGTCACTTTGGTTTTAAAACGTTTTCCGCCTCTATAAAATTCAATTTCAATCGGGTCGCCAGGGCGATATAAAGCCACATTTTCAAGCATTTCTGCTTTGTTTTTCACATTATTTCCTTTAATCGCTACCACTACGTCGCCAACTTGCAAACCTGCTTCGGCGGCGGCTTTGTTGGGTTCTACGCTTTTGATATAAACGCCTTGCGACGACGGCAAACCCAATGCCCGCATGCGTTCGGCAGTCAAATCTTCGACAAAAACGCCTAAAAAACCGCGTTGAACTTTTCCATATTGTTTCAAATCGCGCATCACTTTCATCACCAAATTGACAGGAATGGCGAAAGAATAACCTTCGTAACGCCCCGATTTTGTGATAATTGCCGTGTTAATGCCCACCAATTCGCCCAACGTATTCACCAATGCGCCGCCCGAATTGCCCGGATTGACCGCCGCATCGGTTTGGATAAACGATTCGATGGAATACGCATCGTCTAAAACATTAATACTTCGTCCTTTTGCCGAAATGATGCCCGCCGTCACCGTAGATTCGAGGTTAAACGGGTTGCCAACCGCCAACACCCACTCGCCTACGCGCAACGAATCGGAATTGCCGATGTTGACAGGCACGAGGTCGCTGGCTTCAATTTTTATAATCGCAAGGTCAGTTGACGCATCAACGCCAATGATTTTTGCATCAAAATCACGTTTGTCGTTCAACGTCACTTGAATATCGGTCGCGCCTTCCACCACATGACGATTGGTGACAATATATCCGTCCGCAAACAAAATAACACCCGAACCCGACGACGCACTGAAATCAGAACCATCGGTGTTGGGGTCGCCCGTCAACGCCTTGATGTTGACGACCGACGACGTGATTGCCTCCGCCGCTTTCGTGAAACTGGTGGGCGAACTCGACAAAAAATTGCGTTGCAATCTGCCCGACACCGCTTCATCGGTGTAGTTTACGCGCCGTGCAAAACCGTCATTGCTGCCATTCCAATTGACAGAACGACCGCCGAAATAGCCCACAGCCGCCACCGTCGCCAGCGAACTGACCACCGCCGTAGCAACTGTTATGAATAAATATGTCTTATTTTTCATTCAAATACGTCATTTGAGTTTGACAAAATTGAAAATAGCGTTTGAAACAAGGTTAACATGATATAGTAGCCCACAGTATTGCCGACAGAAAAAAGGTATTTTACCCTTTTTGATTAAATTATATTCGTGTAATACAAATATTTGTTTGCAAAGAACGTACAAAATTTTGAAGTTCTCAACTTTTTTATGCTTTTTGTGGAAAAAAAACATAAAAAAACACATTTCATACGCTCATTTTCTGTTCACACCTTTCAAAAATGGAACAAAACGAAAATCGCCGCATTCTTCGGTTTCAAATTCTGTTTCGCTAAATCGCCTGATGCGTAGCATTTTTTGAGACGCATCGCCAACGGGAATCACCATGATGCCGCCGATGGCGAGTTGTTGACACAATATTTTGGGGATTTGCGCTGCGCCCGCCGTCACCAAAATGCGGTCGAACGGAGCCAATTGCGGCAAACCCGCATAGCCATCGCCAAAAAAACATTGAATTTGCGGATATTCGAGGCGCGAAAGCATTTTTTTTGCCGATTTGTGCAACGTTTCTTGTCGCTCGATGGTACAAACTTTTGCGCCCAACATTGCCAAAATCGCCGCTTGATAGCCCGAACCTGTCCCGATTTCCAATACTTTTTCGCCGCGTTCGAGGTTCAACAATGCTGTTTGAAATGCCACCGTGAAAGGCTGCGAAATCGTTTGGTCGTTGCCAATCGGAAAAGCGCGGTCAGCATATGCCCATTCCTCGAAGGCTTTTTCGAGAAAAAAATGGCGCGGCAAATCGAACATCGCCGCCAAGACGCGCTCGTCGCCAATCCCCTTTTCACGGAGGTCAAAAACCATGTCGCGGCGCAACGCCTTGTGTCGGTAGCTATCTATCACAAAAAAAAATGTTTATAAAATATAGTGAATCAATAAATTATAGTAGTGGCTAAAAAAATATTCGATAAATAACCGCAAAAAAGTAGCCAAATCATTGGCAGTTTGAAGAAAAAAGACAAATTTTGTCCCGATTTTTGCAGTATTCAGTTGCCCAAAAGATTTTTACAAATTGGGAGAAACTATTTTGACGCAAATTTCAGCATTTTTGAGCGACTTTTTATGTCAATTTTTTATTTTTAATTTAAAAAAATTGTTTTCAAAAAAAAATCGTTTTCAGGTTTGGCGTTGATATTTTTTAAATCGTTTCTGCTTTTTTAAAAAAATTCCTCAAAAAATATTTCATTTTATATCCGCGCTTCAAAAATTACCTATTTTTTTCCAAAAAAGGGGGCTTATACTGGGGGGGGCTATTTTTAGTCAAAAATATTTATAAAAAAATAAAATCAATAAAAAAACATGGCAAAACCAATTAAATTTGGAACCGATGGTTGGCGTGCAATTATCGCCGAAGATTATACGGTGGACAACGTCATGCGCGTGGCAGAAGCAACGGCATTGTGGCTCAAATCGAATCAGAAAAAACGGGTCGTCATTGGTCACGATTGTCGTTTTGGCGGCGAATTATTTGCCGAAACCACCGCTCGCGTGATGGGTGCGCATGGCATTCGGGTTTCGATTGCCAAAGGTTTTGTGTCAACGCCGATGGTTTCGTTGGGTGTCGTGAAAACCAAATCAGATTTGGGAATCGTCATCACCGCCAGTCACAATCCGCCGTCTTACAACGGTTTTAAACTCAAATCGCACTTGGGCGGTCCGTCTTTGCCGAGCGATATTGAAGCCGTTGAAGCCTTGATTCCCGACGTTTGCAGCCTTCAAACGATGCCCACCATCGCCGATTTAGCGGCAAAAGGTTGGTTGAAATATGTGGATTTAGAAAAAATGTATATCCAACACGCCCGCAAAAATTTTGACATTGCTGCCATCAAAAAAGCGGATTTCAAAATTGCCTACGATGCCATGTACGGCGCAGGACAACGCGCCATGAAAGCCTTGTTGCCAAAGGTCGTGGCGTTGCATTGCGACTACAATCCGGGCATGTACGGACAAGCTCCCGAACCGATTCACCGCAATTTGGGCGAGTTGTCGAAGCGAATTAAAGCCGACCCGCGCATCAAATTGGGCATCGCGAACGACGGCGACGCTGACCGAATCGGCATGTACGACGAAGATGGAAATTTCGTAGATTCGCATCATATTTTACTTTTATTGCTTTTGTACACCTACAAATACAAACAGCAACGCGGCAAAGTCGTCATCACGTTTTCGGTGACGGAAAAGATGATAAAATTGGCTGAAAAATACGGTTTGCCTTACGAAGTTACCAAAATTGGCTTCAAATACATCGCCGAAATCATGGCGAAAGAAGACATTTTGGTGGGCGGCGAAGAGTCGGGCGGATTGGCGGTCAAAGGTCACATTCCCGAGCGCGACGGCATTTGGATTGGCTTGATGATTCTCGAATTTATGGCAAAAACGGGCAAAACCCTCAAAGCCTTGATTCAAGAAGTGTATGACGAAGTCGGTTCTTTTGCTTTTGACCGCGATGATTTACATTTGACGGAAGCGAAAAAACAAGAAATCATAAATCATTGTAAATCAAATAGTTACAAAAAATTCGGAACGTTTCAAGTGTTGTCAACGGAAAGTGTTGATGGTTTCAAATTCAATCTTGGCGACGGCGAATGGGTGATGATGCGCCCTTCGGGAACCGAACCCGTGTTGCGCGTCTATGCGCAAGCACCTACCCTCGCACGTGCGCGTGAAATTTTGGACGCAACGCAAGCCGCCATTTTGTAATTTTTTTTGAAGAAAATCTAAATCTAAAAAAGCCGTCAAAACATTCTGTTTTGACGGCTTTTTTGTTGTTTTTTGACAAATATACTGGGGGGGGCATTTTTTGAGTTACATATTGGGCGGATAGCCTAAGATTTCGTAGATGCGCGTTTGGTCACGAGGGGTCACCAAACCCGCAGGAATCGTAAGGTCGTGTTTTTTTAACCATTTTTTTAAGGTTTTTACGCAGATGCCATATTCGGTGGCTATCTGTTGGCGTGTTTTTACTGTTGATGA
>JBJOPA010000143.1:0-5649 GCA_046051005.1 Bacteroidota bacterium | reverse complement strand
GTTTAACAATCTTCCCTAAAATCTTCCACAAAGGTACAATGTTGTTTGATAATTTCCAAACAAAAAATTAAACAAAATTCATTTTTATTTTTCAAAAAATTATAATTTTTAAAAATAAATTTTATAAAATATTGATAATCAATATTTTAATAAAAAAATTTACAAAAAATTAATTTACAAAACTTTCAATAAATTTTGAAAATAATTAAAATTTTACAAAAAAAAGACAAAAAGTCATCAAAAAAAATGTGACGAACTTTCATTTTTCCCATAAAAACTTAAACAAAGGACGAAAATAGTTATCACAGAAGTGTCCGTTTCTTATTTTTTGCCCCGTTCTGATGCTCAAATTCCCCTAAAATGCTACCCCCCAGTATAAAACAGACTTCGAGTCATTTTTTGTTTAACTTTTAGTCAAAAAAAAATTAAACAATTTCAAATCCCACTTTTTTCGACGATTGGTTAAATAAAATTATGGATAAGCGAAAAATGGCTATTTTTGACGCAAAAAAAAGGCGATATACTGGGGGGTAGCCTCCGTCGTCCAAAAAAAGGAAAAATGATAAAAAAATATTTGACAAACGATAATTTGATTGTTTTTGGCGCGACGTTGGCGTTTTTGTTGGCGCAATTTGCCTTGCGCGTGCCGACTGATTTTGTGATACATGCCCATTTTGTAGCACAAATAGCAAGCGGTGAAATTATTTTTCCAGGAAATTTTTTATATTATTTGCTCGCCTATGTGCTTTCTTTGGGCGCAAAAAATTTTATGCTCATCATGGGCGCGGCGGCTTTGATTGCTTCATTTTTCGTCGCCGTAAAATATTTTTTGACCAAGCGAATGACTTTTTACATGCTTGATTCTACGTTTTCCGAACGTCAAATAAGTTGGTTTTGTGGTGCCATGTTGATAGTTTTCAGCTTGCCCTCGATAGAATATTTTTCAAAAAACCATTTTTACTTACCACAAATTCCGCCAAACGCTTGGAACAATTCTACTTTTATTGCCATGATGCCCTTTGCCGTTGCCTTGTTTTGGGTTTCGTATCAGCAATTGATGGCAACTACGCAAGCGCGAGTGTGGACAATTTTGGTATTGGTGATGCTCAACATTGCCATAAAACCTAGCTTTTTTATGATTTTTGTAACCACTTTTCCGATATTTTTATGGTTTCGACAAGGTTTTTCTAAATTATTTTTTTGGAATTTGTTGCCCATTTTTGTCGGCTTGGTTCAACTTTCAATCGAAAATCAATACATTTTTCATCATCCAAAAAGCATTTATTATTTTCCAAGTGTCGAGACGCAAGCGGCGGTAGTCATTGCGCCGTTTCACGTTTGGCGCATGTGGAGCGACAATATTTCGCTTTCCATTTTCACATCGTCTGCATTTCCATTGCTGTGTTGCATTTTTTATGGAAAAATTTTATTCCGAAAATTGCCTTTTCAATACATTTTTTCGTTGTACATCTCCGCTTTGCTAATTTTTATTTTGTTGACAGAAAACAATCCGAACGATTATGCGGGTAATTTTTCCAACCAAACGCAAGTGGCAAATTATTTATTTTTCTGGATAACAGGCGTTTTTTGTCTCGAACAGTGGAAATTATCGCCAAAAATGGATTGGAAATTGCGAATTTTGTCCGTCATTTTTGGGTCACATATTCTATCAGGCATTTTTTATATCGGACGTTTTTTGATAGAAAGAACCTACAAATAAAAAAAAGCGAAAAGTGAAATTCATCACTTTTCGCTTTTTTTTATTCTTTTTTTCTTCTATTTTTTTTCAATATTCAGCAGCGGCGTTTTGCGTGCTTCCACTTGTGCATTGATTTCGGACATATTTTTTTCGACAATATTTTTCCATTTTGCGAGTTGAACATCAATTTTTTTATTGATTTCTTCAAATGCTTCGTGGGTTTGCTTCGTGGGGCGCGTGTCTGCGCTGCTTGCCGCCGAAGCCAAACCCGCCAATTGGTCGTTGAGTCGAATCGGGTGCGCCAACAAATCTTGAAAGGCTTTTGCATTGGTTTGCGCCAACGCATTTTCAATTTTCGCCATTTCTTCGAGCATGGGTTTCGTATTTTTTTCGATACTTGCTTGCCATGCGGTATCTTTTTGCGCGCCCAAATAGTCGTTGATTTGCTTCCGAACTGCCCGAATTTGGTTGACCGTTTCGTGGGTTTCGCTCAATTTTTTATTCACTTTTCGTTGAAAAGCTACGCTTTGTCTGATGTCTTCTGCGGTCGCCTCTACACGTGGGTCTTTTTGGATTTCAAATTTTTGTCTTCCCACTTCGGTTTTTCCGATTTTCAAGACCACGAAATAGGCGTTCGGCGCGGCTTGTGCGCCCGTGATTCCGCCCGACCACATGGGCGGTTTTTCGCCTTCAATGTCGGTCGCATCGGGATAGCGCATGTCCCACGCAAAAGAATTCATGCCCGCGTCGGCACTTGGGGTTCCGTTTCGTTTGATTTCTTTGGGTTGATAAAAATCTTTTGAAATTTGGATAGGTTTCCCACTTTTATCTTTTTGAGACGAATACGTGCTGATGGTGTCGCCATCGGTTCCCAAAAATGTTAATGTCAATTCTTCCATAGACTTTTCTTTCAAAAAATAATTGACCATTACGCCTGCTTTTTTGTTTTCTCCTATATTTGGGTTCTCAAAACTCCCCCCCCCAGTACGAATGGCATTTTCGGGCTGCAAAAGCGTATTTTGATTCATTTTTTTAGCGTCAAATGCTTCAATCGCTTGCAATTCGTCGAAAATCCAGAAACTTCTGCCGTGTGTTGCCACCACAATATCTTTTTCCCGCGCCTGAATCGCAATGTCATGAATCGGTGTTAATGGCAAATTTTTATTGAATGGCAACCAGTTTTCGCCTTCATCAAACGAAACGAAAATGCCAATTTCGGTTCCAGCAAACAACAATCCTTCGCGGGTCGGGTCTTCGCGCACGACGCGACAAAACGCATTTTCGGGCAAACCTTTGGTAATGTTTTTCCACGTTTTACCGAAATCGGTGGTTTTGAGCAAATAAGGTTTTGTATCGTCCAATTTGTAGCGATTGGCTGCTAAAAATGCTTTTCCATCTGTAAAATGACTGGGTTCAATCATGCTCATCAATGCCCAATCGGGGAGCAAATTACTGGGGGGTGTCACTTTTTCCCAATTTTTTCCGCCATTTTTAGAAACATGAAGCAAACCATCGTCCGAACCTGCCCACATCAAATCCGCCACACGCGGCGATTCAGCAAAGGTAAAAATGGTCGAAAATGTTTCAACCCCCGTGTTGTCTTTCGTAATCGGTCCGCCACTCGAAACGAGGGTTGCAGAATCGCCTTTGGTCAACGGTGGGCTGATGTTTTCCCAACTCATGCCGCCATCGAACGAACGATGCACGATTTGAGAAGTTGCATATAAACAATTATTGTTATGCGGCGAAAACACAATTGGATAAGTCCATTGAAAACGATATTTCATCGCTTCCGCACCTGCGCCCAACGACGAAACGGGATAGACCGAAACGTCTTGTTGTTGTTCGGTTTTCAAATTTCTTTTTTCAAGATAACCCTGATAATTACCTCCAAAAACAATGTCCGAATTTTTAGGGTCGGGCGCAACGTAGCCCGATTCGCCACCGCTCACGACTTGCCAATCTTCTTTTCCAATCGAAAAACCGTTTGGATTCTGACTTTTGATGCGAATAGACGAATTGTCTTGTTGCGCGCCATACACGTGATACGGAAAATCGTTATCCACCGCCACATGATAGAATTGCGCCGTCGGAATGTCTAATTCAGACCAAGTTTTTCCTTGATTGTAGCTCACTTCCGCACCGCCGTCGTCGGCAAGAACCAAAATTTGTGGATTCTTTGGATTTATCCACAAATCGTGTGTATCGCCATGCCCAACGTTGATATTTTTAAACGTTTTGCCGCCGTCTGACGAATACCAAAACCCGACATTCATCACATAAATGCCGTCGGGATTGGACGGGTCTGGCACGATTTCCGAAAAATACCAAGGGCGTTGCTTCAAATTTGGGTCGCTGTTGATGCGCGTCCAAGATTCGCCGCCGTCGTCAGAACGGAACAAACCGCCGTTTTTATTTTCCACCATCGCGAACAAGCGCGAAGGATTTTGCGGCGCAATGGCAACTTCTATTTTGCCAATCAAACCCGTAGGCAAACCTGGATTTTGACTGATATTTTTAAACGAATTGCCGCCGTCCGTGCTTTTAAACAAGCCCGAACCTGCGCCACCCGAAGACATCGAATAGTGATTGCGAACACAATTCCACAACGACGCATACACAATATTTGGATTGGACGGGTCGAGTGCGACCTCAATACCGCCTGTGGAATCGTTGGGCGTATCCAAAATTTTTATCCAATTTTTACCGCCATCAAGCGTTCTAAAAATGCCTCTTTCACTATTGGATTTGGCGTTTTTATAGCGTCCAAACGGATTTCCCAAAGCCGAAGCAAAGGCAATGTCTGGATTTTTGGGGTGAACCACAATCCGACCAATCGCCCACGAATGGCGCAAACCGACGTGTTGCCACGTTTTGCCGCCATCAAGGGTTTTGTAAATGCCGTCGCCGTTGGTGATGTTGCCGCGAATTTCGGCTTCGCCCATGCCGACGTAGATAATATTGGCATCGGAAGGCGCAATAGCAATTGTGCCAACCGACGACGAACCAAACGTGGAATCAGAAATGGATTGCCAAGTGTTGCCGCCGTCGAGGGTTTTCCAAACGCCGCCGCCTGCCGCGCCAAAATAGAACGTGTTCGGCTGCTCCGCGATACCGCAAACGGCAAGGCTTCTGCCGCCGCGAAACGGTCCGATATTGCGCCATTTTAGGCTTTTTGTATAATTTTTGAAGTCAGATACTGGGGGGGGGGCATTTTGCGACCGCAATTGATTCGCATGCGTGGCGAGTAATGCCACGAAGCAGATGTTTAGTAAAATTCTTATCATTTCAAAAAATTTGGTTGATGTTAAATTTTTTTTTCTAAAAAAACATGCAAAAATCGTAAAAAAAAATGACAATTCAACGGAATCAACAAAAAAAGAATCCATTGTACGCATTTTTAAAGTTTTATACTGGGGGGTAGCATTTTGAGCCGAAAAATCAGTCGTGCGTAGGCGTTGCGGCGCGGCGCAAACGGTCGTTGAGCGCACGACCCAACGAAATATTAGGCAACCATTGGGCAACAATCATTTCAACGTCGGGCAAAGCATCGAGTTGACGCATGGCAGCAAATAGGTTTTTAGCCGCTTCGTGCAAGTCACCCGCGTGCGAAAGCACGATTTGATGTTGCATCGAAATTAAAGTTGAATAATTATCAAAATTAACAACTGCAATATTTTCAATATTTTTAACGACTTGATTATCAATTATTTTTCTAATTTCTGAATCCACATCATGCGTTACGAAAAAAGGTTTTCGCGGTGCGTAATGCGATTTTAATTGACCCGGAGCGGCTGGATTGGAGCTTTGATTGAGTCGCAATTCCACTTTTCCCAACACATTTTCGAGGGCTTCGACCGCCAAACCACCGAGCCGATAGACATAAGATTGCCCATTTTCAAAGCCAATAATCGTTGATTCTACGCCTACGCCGCAGGCTCCACCGTCCA
>JBJOPA010000142.1:0-7473 GCA_046051005.1 Bacteroidota bacterium | reverse complement strand
TCATTTTATATGTCATGCCAACGGCGAATCCATCGGGCAAATGATTGACGAAAATATGGTGCAATTTTCCCATCGCTTCGCGACGGTCTTCTGACAAATTTTCGATATACGATTCAGGTGTTATCAACTCCATATTTCATCAATTTTTTATGACTTGCTCCCTCCCTTCGGGGGGGCTGGGAGGGGATTATACTGGGGGGTAGGCAAAATTGACGGATTTTATTCAAAACTGCTCAACAAACCGATTCCGAAATAAAAAAACCAAACGAATGCCAAAATCATGGTCATAAAAGCAATGCCGCGTGTGGTTTCGCGCTTGATTTTGATGGGCGGCAACTGCAAACACGCCATGTTGATGCAAATAGCAACGAGCGAAAAAGTACGAAAAGTAGAAGGTTTAATGCCCGTTGTGACGGAAATGATGGCATGGATGATGCCATAAAAAAAAATAGGCATCAACATGCCAATCAACAAACCTACCCAAACATTATTTTTCGCAAACATTATTTATAATTTTTTATTTCGTAAAATTATTTTTTACTTTCCATAAGTTCCGTTTAAGGCGCGCCATCTCATGCTCAAAACGCCTTTCAATGCTTCGCCAACAATGCTGGTATTCATTTTAGAAACACCTTCGACGCGGTCAACAAAAGTAATCGGAATTTCTTTGATTTTGAAGCCCAACGTATGGGTGGCAAATTTCATTTCAATTTGAAACGCATAGCCAATAAATTTAATTTTATTGAGGTCAATGGTTTCTAAAACCTTTCGCGCAAAGCAAACGAAGCCTGCGGTGGGGTCGTTGACGGGCATCCAAGTGATGCTTCGGACGTACAAACTGGCTCCGTAAGACAATAAAATGCGGTCTTTCGACCAGTTTTTGACATCGCCGCCGCGCACGTAACGGCTTCCGACCGCCATGTCTGCGCCTTGTTGACAGGTTTCGACAAGCCGCACCAAATCTTTTGGACTGTGCGAAAAATCCGCGTCCATTTCGCAAATAAAATCGTAATCCCTTTCCAAACCCCATCGAAAACCCGCGATGTAGGCAGTTCCCAAGCCCAATTTTCCTTTTCTTTCAACGATATGTAGATTTTCGGGAAAGTTTTTTTGGTGTTTTTTGACCAAATCCGCCGTTCCGTCTGGCGACCCGTCGTCAATAATCAACACGTGAAAGGGCATAGCGAGTGCGAAAACAGCATCAATGATATTGATAATATTTTCCTTTTCGTTATAAGTCGGAATGATGACGAGATTTTTAGAACTTTTCTCTGCTGACACGTTGTGAGTAAAAAAAAATGAACAAATGTTTATCCTAACATACAATTTGAGCGCAAAGATATATTTTTTTCTGATTCTTTTCACGCTTTTATCGCCATAGTTTCTACGATAAATAGAAAAAATGTGTTGCATTTTGTGATTTTATTTTTTCAGAAATAGGAAAACAATGCAAAAAAAAGGTTTACTTTTGCCGCTATTAAATTCCTTTTTTAAAAAAAATATGATGATATGAATAGAGAAATTCATGCGTGGCACAGTCCGCGCCTCGACAAAAACATGGAAATTGCCGTTTATGGGCATTACGGAACGGCGTTGTTGTTGGTTCCGACGGCGGCGGCAGATTACTTGGAATACGAACGTTTTCAGCTCATCGAAGCCATTGCGCCGCTCATAGATGCAGGAAAATTTAAAGTGTTTAGCGTCAACAGCATCAATACGGAAAGTTGGCTCAACAAAAAAATGCATCCGCGACACAAAGCCATTCGACATCAACAATTTAACGAATATATCTATCAAGAAGTTGTGCCGTTCATTCGCAACACAACGAGCCAAGAAACACCGATTATACTGGGGGGGGCATCTTTTGGGGCTTTACATGCCTTGAATTTATATTTGAAAAGACCAGATTTGTTGCAGGGCGCGATTGCCATGTCGGGAAGTTATGATTTGAGTTATTACACCGATGGATATTGGGACGATGACGTATATTTTAATTCTCCAAAACATTATATTTCAAATATGAACGACCACAATACGTTGCAACAAATGCGTCATGCAAAGAGAATTATACTTGCCGCAGGTTCGGGCGATTGGGAGCGACCGCAATACACACGCGAGATGTCGCAAGTCTTGGCGGCAAAAGGCATTGACCACGAACTCGATATTTGGGGACATGATATGCCACATGATTGGAATACGTGGCGCGCCATGCTACCCTATTTTTTGACGACAAAATTTTAAAATAATTTTGATATAAAATTTTAAATTAATTTTTAAATCATTATAAAAATAGCATTTATAAATCGTAAAATGATTTATAAATGCTATTTTTATTGTTTTTTTTGAAAATATTTTAGAAAAATTGGATAAAAAGACTACCCCCCAGTATGTTGGTCAATTTCTTGAAAATAAGAGATGGTTTTTTCTATCAAATATCTTTCTTGGGCTTTTTCGCCTGTGGTTTCAAATTTTTTGACGGCTTTGAAATGGGGCCAACCTTCTTCGTCGTGTTCTTCAAATTCAAAATATCCGTCGGCTTGCATGAGTGTACAAACGCCGATGTGCATCAAATCTTGTTTTTCATCTTTTGAAAACTTCTTGATTTTTCCCAATTCTTGAATACCAATCATCATCAAAACGGCATTTAAATCTGGCAATTTGTCATTTCCCAATATATCTTTCACCCGATGGCGCACTTGTAGCCACTGAAATTCTACTTCCCAATCTTCCACTTTTATTTTTTTATATTTTAATAATTATTTATTTGCCAACTGTCCACAAGCGGCATCAATATCTTTTCCACGCGATTTTCGGACGGTGACGGCAATGTCACGGTCGCGCAGGTATTGGGCAAAACGGTCAATATTTTGGTCTGCCGATTTCAAAAACGGCGCGTTGTCAATCGGATTGTATTCAATAATATTGACTCGCGCAGGGATTCGGCGACAAATTTTGACCAAATTTTGCGCATCTTGCAACGTGTCATTGAAATTTTGAAACGTAATGTATTCAAACGTAATACGATTGCGTGTTTTTTGATAAAAATAATCCAACGATTCCACCAATGCTTCGAGATTGTTGTGTTCGTTGATGGGCATAATCGTATTTCTTTTTTCGTCATCTGCCGCGTGCAGCGAAATGGCGAGGTTGACTTTGCTGTTGTCGTCGGCAAGTTTGCGAATCATTTTCGCAATGCCCGCCGTCGAAAGCGTGATGCGTTTGGCAGACATGCCCAAACCTTGTCCATCAACATTAGAAATAATTTCGATGCTTCGCATCACATTTGGATACGTCAACAAGGGTTCGCCCATTCCCATATAAACAATATTTGTCAAGGGTTGACCAAAATTTTCGAGGCTCCAACGATTGACGGCGACCACTTGGTCGTAGATTTCGCTGGCATCGAGGTTACGCAATCTGCCCATTCGACCTGTGGCGCAAAAGGTGCAGGTCAAAGAACAACCCACTTGCGACGAAACGCAAGCCGTAAAACGCCCGTCGGCTTCGACGGGAATCAATACGCTTTCAATCAAATGTCCGTCGTGGAGACGAAAACGCCCTTTGATGGTTCCATCAGAACTTACTTGAACGCGGTCTTCCACGATGGGTCGAATCTCGAAATTAGTGTCCAATAATTGTCGCAATGCCTTTGAAAGGTTGGTCATTTCATTGAAATCGCGTGCCGATTTCGTCCACAACCATTCATAGACTTGCACGGCTCGGAACTTCTTTTCGCCCAAACTGACCAGTGCCGCCTCCAATTGCTCCCGCGAGAGTTGGCGAATGTCTTTTTTAATGATTTCTATTTTTTTCTCTTCCGTCGCAATCATGGCGCAAAGATAGCTGTTTTTTCACTTTTTTTTGATGAATATACTGGGGGGGGCATTGAAAGTGATAAAATTGCATTTTTTTTTGTTTTACAGCTTTAAAGAATACCGAACACGTCATTACAATATCAACAACAAGAAAAATAAATCTTAAAAAACGCTCCTTCGTGGTTAAAAAAAATCGCCCTTTCACGTGGGCGAAAGGGCGAGGTACTGTTGGGAGTACTAAAATATGGTCAATTTTCTAATGACCTTTTTATCGCCTATTTTTATATTTAGCAGATAGACACCTTTGGCGGCATTAGCCAAGTCAATTTGGGCAGAAAATTTATTTCCTACTTTTTCCTTTTTAGATTGATAAATGACTTGCCCCAAAAGATTAGAGACTTCGATAGATAAGTTGCCAGTTTCTATACTTTCTATGTCAATCAAAAACAAACCTTGACTTGGATTTGGATAGACTTTCAAACTATTAGTGTCATCAATATTATTCGTACTGACTGTACAAATTCCATTGATTAGCAACAACTGAAAGTCATAGGATTGCTTAAAACAATTTGGATTTGTCAAACTCGTCACTTTACATTGATAGAAACCTGCCGATGTTGCCGTATAAAACCGTGAGTTTGCACCAACTGTTTGTCCATTCAAATACCACTGATAAGTTACACTACCCATGTCGTCAACTCGGAGGACACAACCTGCGGCACTAATTTGAGGTCTAACAAGTGTACAAGCAGCGTTTTGTCCACTTTGGGTAATGGTGAAAATTTGACCACCAACGGTAATGGTACAAGTACGGCTTGATGTTGTCGCGTTAGTAGAAACGGAAAAATTAATATTACCGTTACCTGTTCCTGATACATTTTGCACTTGAACCCAGTTGCAATCGGCAGATGCTGTCCAAGAACACCCCCCCCCAGTATTTAGGTTAATTATACCACCTCCTCCATTCGCGTCAAAACTTTGACTGTTAGAATTTAAGGAATAACTACACGATGCTGCGCCCGACTGATTAATCGTGAATGTTTGACCACCAACGGTAATAGTACAAGTGCGGCTTGATGTGGTCGTATTCGCTTGAACCGAAAAGTTGACACTTCCACTTCCTGTTCCCGTTGTATTTTGTAATTGAACCCAATTGCAATTGGCTGATGCTGTCCAAGAACAAGAAGAACTGCTTGCTGTAACAACAAACGAACCACTTCCTTGTGAACTCGAAAATGATTGATTGTTTGGGCTGATTGTGTAGGTGCAGGGTTGACCACCACCACTTGCGCACGTAGTACCTCCCATACCTACAGCACACCATGCTGCTGCAACAGAGCGATATTGTTGTGAACTTGTTCCAAATAAAGCACTCGCAGCTGTTAGTGAACCAATTCTTGCATCTCCATAGGTGGAAGTACCAACCAAATAATTCGTTAAACTATAATAAGCAATTTTTAAAGCATCAGTAAATTGAATACCAACTACATTGTAATTATATCCATTATCGTTAGTGCCGTTACCGCCTGCTGCAAGTAAATAGAACCAATAATTGTGTACCCCACTGTTGGTATGTACTCCGCAGTAATCATTTGCCATAGTAGGACTGCAACCACTCGTGTTTAGCCAATATTGTCCATTTACTGTATTTGGTTGCTGGAAGTTTCGGGGATTAGTCATATCTCTTAAGATTCCCCGTTCTTCACCTATTTGAAAATTATATCGACTTGTACCTAAAGCATAACGCTCTGTTCCAACACCAAATATATCCGCAAAACTTTCATTTAATGCTCCTGATTCGCCAGAGTAATTTAATCGATTAGATACACCATGCCCAATTTCATGCCCAACAATATCTAATGTGCAATAGTCATCAGAATTAGAAGAAGAGTTACCCGTTCCAAAATATATCTGACCATTTGAGAATCGTGCGTTATTAGGATCAATATTATCTTCATTATAGATATTTACATTTGCGCTTGCACCATTATAACCATTGCGGGAGAACTCGTTTTTTAAAAAATCTAGGGACTTACGTGCACACCAATGGGCGGTTGTGCCAGATCTGATGCTAGTACTAGTTGTATTCCAATTACTGTCTATGTCTCCATAGTTTACTGCTACTTGATTACTGTATTTAAATGTATTTACATCGCCAGTCACATTATTACAATTTTCTCGTAGAACGTAAAAGCCATTTAATAATGTTGTCTTAAACGTATAAGTTGTACTTGAATACCAATTTAAATTATTAGTACTACCCGTTACACATTCTTGGTACAAAGGCGAAATTTTCAAAATTTTATTATTGTGTGCATCAATAAAAACACATTTTGATTTTCCACTTGCACTCATTATATCAAATTTCCACACAAGTGAAACTTCATTGCTCAATTTAGCAATAATGAGTTCTCCTTTGGGAAATAAATCCTCTTTCTTTCGATTTAAATCCAATTCCCAGTGTTTTATATAATTTTTGTCATTCCACGCTAAATCCTTAACTTCTGAATTATCAATAGCTTTTTTTAGCGCATCTTCCATTTTAATCGCAGGAATAGTAGAAACGGAAATATCTTTAAGGAAATAACCATTTACTAAAAAAAGTTCACGATTAGGATTAAAATGTAGGATTAATCTGGTATCATTTACAGGAATCCCTTTGTAATATTGGGCATATTCCTCGTGAACGTTCCAGATTTCATCTATTTTCTTTGATAAAAAATGTAGTGAGTCATCTTGTCCCAATCCAAGCATTGCAGCTTCCACCTTGAAAAAGGATTGGGCAGTAATTGCAAACGGTAATTTTGCCATGAGCCAAATATTCCCACTACTGGTAGTCTCAACTTGCCAATTACTGGAAGGAGACTCTAATTCTGATTGAGCTTTTACTTGAAAAGCTGTAAACCAAACAAAAAAACAAAGTAAAATTTTTTTCATAAATGAAAAATTTTATTAGAAAAAATTAAGAAAAATAATTTGGCTCGGTACGCGTTCACGCTTGTAAGCGAGCCAAATTGGTGAAAGATACTGGGGGGGAGTGTGAAAAGACTACCTTTTAATACGAACCGTAATATCGTTGTCTTTTCCGTTCCGAGCGGCATCTCCGCGTTCATGTCCACGCTCGTAAGCGGCATCTAAAACGGCTTTGGTTTCTTTGTCCTCGCCTCTGTCCAAGAGCATGGGTGCAGAGAGTAGCAAAGAAGCTCCTCCTGTTACGATAGCGGCGACGGTGTGTCCCAATTTTTCACCGTCAGACACTTTGTCGGTTTCGGTGCGTCCCTCGTTTTTGCCGAGTACACCACTGTCGAAGCCCTCATTTTCTGCCGCTTCGATTCTGTTGAGCAACTCCGTTGCTTTTTTTAAATTTTCACTCATATTAAACTTAATTTTAAATTAAATAATAAAAAAAACTAAAAACTTACTGCAAAGTTAAACCCATTCCAACCCAGTTTCAAGGATGTTCCCGCTTATGCTTTAAAAATCCCGCCAATATATTTTTAGTTCGCATTTCGTTGACTTTACCATCTTTTTATAAAAACATTTATAAAATTACGACGGATAATTTTATTCCAAAAGGTTTCTCCCGTTATGTGTCAATTTTTCCCGTTAAGCATTTCAACCATATAAAAACATAAAAAAGTGCCACCAACAAGCAAAT
>JBJOPA010000141.1:0-3166 GCA_046051005.1 Bacteroidota bacterium | reverse complement strand
GTTTCACCCCGCATTTAATAGACGAGATTGGGACAGAACATTTAATTATAGCGGTGGAATTAGGGTAAAATTGACTGATGATTGTCGCATCAATTTTCAAATCGGTTATCAAAAAAGCATCAAAGCAATCGTCAATTCGGGCATATCCAAAGAATTTTGGCATCAAGCCACATTTGGTCTGGTCGAAATCGAATACCCGCTTGCAAAATTATTAAAGAAAAAAATAAAGTAACAAACCCCGCCCTTCGCGTCGTGCGAAGGGCGGGGTTTTGCTTCAAAATGGGCAAATATACTGGGGGGTGACTATTTTTTTAAATCAAATTAGCTTTTAAAGATATTTTTGAAAAAATTGCCTACTTTTTTGAACCAACTTTCTTTCTTTTCGGTTTGCGCCGTCAAGATGATTTGTTGAAACGTTTTGTCCACGCGCAAGCGAATGGATTCGTCTTGGGTTGGGTTCCATTCAAATTTTTTATCATCAATAAATATTTTAGTGGGCGAAAATGGCAACCCAATGATTTCGATGTCGAACGTCGTGTAATTGGGTTCAAAAATTTCTCCTTCGCTTGGTTTTTGCACTTTTGACAATTGAAACGTCAATTCATCAAGACATTTGGTTTGGAAAAAAGTGATTTTCGCCATTCCAAATCCATCGCCTTCATCTTCAAATAATTGACTTTCGTAATTGGTTTCTGTAAAAAATACTTTCAACGTCAAACTTTCAATCGCTGCAATTTCTCCCGTATGTTGCATCACTGGAAACATCGGAACGGTTGCGCCTGCGCGAACAAAAACAGGAATGCGGTCAAGTTTTGCTTTCAACATGATGCGTTCGCCGCCGTCGAAATCGCCGCCATTTTCTAGGAAAAACCATTTACCATGTGGCAAATAAAGCGAATGTGTCACCGCCGATTCTTCGGTAATTGGGCTGACAAGCAAATCATCGCCAAACATAAATTCATTTTGATTGTCGAGACATTTTTCATCGGTTTGGTCCACAAAAGCCAAACTTCGGGTCATCGGATAGCCCCCCCCAGTATGTTGCGCAAAAACAGTATAAATGTAAGGCAATAATTGATAACGCAACTCAATTGCCCGTCGTGCGGCATCGGTGGCAATGTCTCCGAAAGACCAAGGCTCTTGGTCGAGTCGGTTTTTAGCGATGTCGGCGGCTACTTTTTCGTTGTCGTTTTGAGAGTCACCCGACTCATTGTTGCCCATCGAATGTATGCGCATGAGCGGGTGAAAAATTGCCAATTGCAACCATCTGACCATCAATTCGCCCGTCGGCGTGTCCACAAAACCGCCAATATCGCTGCCCGCAAACGAAAAACCACTTGCCGAAAGCCGTTGTATTTGCCGATTGGCAATGCCCAAATGTTGCCACGAAGCAACGTTGTCGCCCGTCCAAACGGCGGCGTAGCGTTGTCCGCCCGCGTAGTTTGCCCGCGTCAACAAAAAAGGGCGTTTCATGGGTTTTAGCTTCTGAAAACCTTCAAAACTGGCTTGCGACATTTGCATTCCGTAGATATTGTGGGCTTTTGCATGGTTGGCAGGTTTGCCGTCCATGAAATGTTGACAATCGTCGGGAATCGTTTTTGTATTGACCTTGAAATTGGCGGGTTCGTTCATGTCGTTCCAGAAACCTGCAACGTTGTTTTGACTATACAAACCATCGTACAAAGTTCCCCACCACGACCGAACGTTGGGGTGCGTAAAATCGGGAAAAACCGTGGCTTGGGGCCAAACTTGTCCTATCATCAATTCGCCATTTCCACGTCGAACGAAATAATTTTTTTCTACGCCTTCATTGAAAACGGGGAAATCATCTGCAACTTTGATGCCCGGATTAATCATGACGACCGTTTGAAAACCGTCGGCTTTTAGGTCGGCGATGAGTTGCGTGGGTTGTGGAAATAATTTGTCGTTCCAAGTGAAACAACGATAATTGTCCATATAATCAATATCTAAATAAATGCTGTCGCAAGGGATTCTTTGTTTTCTAAACTCGTTGGCAACCTCGCGTACACGAGATTCGGGAAAATAACTCCAACGACATTGATGAAAACCCAACGCCCAAATCGGCGGCAAAGGCGCAACACCCGTCAACGCATGATAGTTTTTGCAAACATCAAGCGATTTGGTTCCGCCGATAAAATAAAAATTCATTTCGCCGCCATCTGCCCAAAAACTGACGACATTTTCATTGGTTTTACCAAAATCAAAATGCGTTTTGAATGTATTATCAAAGAAAATACCGTAACTTGTGCCTTGCGAAATGCCGTAATAAAACGGTACGGCACGATACAACGGGTCGCTTTCGGGCGAAAAACCAAAGGCATCGGTACACCAATTTTCAAATATTTTGCCGCGCAGATTCAAATCACAACTTTTATCGCCCAAACCGAACAGCCGTTCGTTGGGTTGAAGGGTTGCGTTAAATTTCACTTGCGTGGTGCCGAGTTGCATGGTTTCATGAGCAGAAAAAACGGTATCAACGCCTTGTGTGGTGAAAATTTGAAGATTCGTTTTGTCAAGAATCGTAATATGACAGTCTTTTTTATCAATTTTCAGTTTCAAAGCAGCATTTTCGAGTAATAATCCTTCCGACGTTTGCAACACTTTTGGCGAATCGGGTTGATGCGACGTATCAAGCACGGCGTAAGAAGTTTCTGATTCAAAACGTCCCGTCGTCGAAAAACGAAAACGAATCGTTTGGGCGTTCCAAAATTCGATGCGCAGGGTTACGCCGCTTTTGCAATGGACGACAAAAATGTGGTCTTTGAAATAAAAACGTTCAATTTCATCGGTTCGATGTTCCGTGAAAAGGTCATCAAATCGGTCGTGACCTACGGAATCTTTCAACGCGATGCGCGTAGGGGCATTTTGGACGGTTGGATACTGGGGGGTAGCACTTTTTGCGCTTTCTTCGATTTCGGTTGCCATTTTCTCTGCAAAAAATTAAAAATGTTTAAAATATAGCGATAACAAATTTATTAAAATAGTTGGATTTTGGTTAAGTTTCCTTTGATTCTTTCTAATGGATTTTGATTTTCTGTTGGTTTTTGGAACGATGTGCCTGTGATGCGTTCAAATAATTCGATATATCTTTCGCTCACCAATGCCACAAAATCGTCGGGCATATCGGGCATGATTTGACCCATTT
>JBJOPA010000140.1:0-7847 GCA_046051005.1 Bacteroidota bacterium | reverse complement strand
TAAAAAAATTGATTTACTTTACTCAAAAATCAGATGATTGTTTTTTAGATATTTTTAAAAATATATATTTTGGCATTGCTTTTGCCCATATAAAGACGTTTGGTTAATTATTTTCATGGTTATGTTGATGCCGTCCGCTTGCAAAAGCGTATGGCATTTTTTTTATTCGATTGAAAAAATTACAAGTCACGCATTGAATTTTTCATCAATTCAACCACAAAATCAACGTCTTTTGTTGTCGTTCTCCAATTTACAAAAGCGGCGCGAATACCTTTTTTCCCGTCATAAACCGTTGGAGTCATAAAAACTTTCCCTGTTTCATTGAGTTTTTTTAAGAAAACATGCGTTTTCGGGTCATTTTCGTAGCCCGCAAGGGTGAAGCAAACGGTATTGAGTCGCACGGGCGCGAGCAATTGAAAATTTGGATTTTGTTGAATGTGTTGTCCAAAATATTGCGCACAGGCAACCGAATTTTCAACAATTTCTTGAAAACCTTTTTTCCCATAAGCCCACAAAGACAACAACGCAGGCAATGCTTTGAGGCGACGCGAATTTTCAGGCAAGCGATTGAGGTAATTAAAATTCTCGGCAGGATTGCCCAAATACGGCGCATTGGCGTTCTGAAAAGTCTCAATTTGCAAAATTTGATGCGCCTTTTTGATGAAATAAATGGCACTTTCGTAAGGCACATTCATCCATTTATGCCCATCAATCGTGATGCTATCCGCCTGTTCCCAACCGTTCAACAAATGCCGATACGCAGGCGAACAAGCGGCAAAAGCCCCAAACGCGGCATCAATATGCCACCAAAATTGATACTTTTTTTGAAGGGCGGCGATGGCTTCAAAGTCATCAAAATCCACCGTATTGACCGTTCCACCGCTCGAAATCAAGACAAAAGGCTTGCCGCGCAGTTTCTGAATTTGTCGTTCCAAATCCACCACATCTATCGCCTCTCGATTGCCTTTCAACACTTTTATGGTCTTAAAATTATTACTTCCGATGCCCAACATTGCCAACGATTTGACCGCCGACGAGTGCGGCACGGCAGTCAGCACCGTCATTTTTCCGCCCACACCTTCACGCGCAATGTCGCGCCCTTGCGCACGCCCCAACCATTGCCGCGCAACGGCAAGACAAGTAAAATTTGACATCGTCGCGCCTGTCACAAATCCGCCCTGAAAATCATTAGGCAAATCGAAAAGTTGCAACAAAAGCTGCATCGTTTGTTGCTCTATGACTGCCGAAATGTCGCCTTGTCCTTGCATTTGTTGCGTATTTTGGTCAAAAACACTGGTCAACCAATCGCCTGCAATGGCGGCAGGCGTGGTTCCGCCTGTCACAAAACCCCAAAATCGAGGTCCCGAACTTGCCACCAACGCCGCATCAAAATATTGTTGAAACTGTTGCAACGCGGCGGTTGTTCCAATTCCCGAGTTGGGCAATTCCAACGATTTGGGCAACGTAAAAGTCGAAGAAGTCGGACGATGGTGTAGATTTTCCAAGTAATCAAGCGCGTATTGCTTGGTTTCTTGCAAAATGGAGTCCAATTGAGAAAGGTCTTTTTTTACGATGTCATTTGACATTTTTTGATATTTTTTTTGATTATTTTTAAAAGATGGAAAGTAAAAATCCCACAAAAATCATTGATTTTTATGGGATTTTTTTATATAATTTATAGGAACTATTCTCTCGTCATCTGAATTGTTTTTTTCGACTTGATGCTAATCGGAACCGTTTCTAACTGAACGTTTGCCAATTCAAGACCGAAATCTTCTTGCGTCGAAAGCGACAAACGTTTGATAACCCGATATGCCCGAATGATAAATTGATTGATGGGCTTGATTTCATCGTCCACCGAAACCCGCGAATTGAGGATAATGAACTTGAAATCCGCATCTAAATCATATTTTCGGAGACTTTCGTAGTGGCTTTGTTCATCTACTTCGCCAGTCGCACGCATCTCTTTTATAATTTGATGGAACATCAAGTTGACTTTATGCTCTACTTTGAAACCAAATTTTATCTTCACAAAAAACACTTTTCCAGGCACCAACGTGTCCACGTGATACGTTTTTGCATACGGGTCGTCGCTAATTTCGACATTCACGAACCAATAAATATCTGCCCGTTTGGGGCGACGTTGAAATATGGAATAGACAATATTTGATTCAATTTTTTTAGAATTACCCAACATCGTCAGATACACCAAATTCGTTGCTTCCAACGGAATGGATTCATCTTCCATCAAATCCTTCAACATCGGAATGTATTTTTCCATCGGCAAATCGTGGATATGCGATTTACGCAAGCGTTTGGCGAGATAAAATACGAATATTAACAACGACAAAATGGCTGCCAACAAAAAGCTAAACCAACCGCCTTTCGTGAATTTTGGAACATTTGAGATGAAAAACGACATCTCGGCTACCGCCAATCCAAATCCCAAAACACCGAGTTTAAACCACCATTCCCAACGCGCTTTTTTGTCGTGTTTCATTTCTCGACGATGGCGCATGTGTAAGTAGTGAATCAATAAAACACTGGTCATCATCATATTGATAATAATCGCTACGCCGTATGCGCCCTCCATGTTCGTGGATTCTTCAAATTTCCAAACGACAAACAAACAACCCGCCAATAAAAACCAGTTGATGGCAGGAATATAAATTTGTCCTTTCAACTGCGTCGGGTAACTCACCCGCATATTTATCCAAAGTTTTAACTTAATTGCTTCATTTACAAGCGTGAAACAGCCCGTTATCAAGGCTTGACTGGCAATGATGGCGGCTGCCGAAGCAATCCCAATCACCATTTTATAGCCAAAACCACCGCCCACAATTTGTTTTGCCATCGCATAAAACACGCCATTGGTCTGAATTTCGACAGGCAATACTTTGCCTTCGTATTGGCTCAACACCCATGCGCCTTGTCCCAAATAGTTCAAAATTAGCATCACAAAAACGCCCGCCCATGCGTAACGAATGTTTTGCTTGCCGCAATGCCCCAAATCCGAATACAATGCCTCCCCCCCAGTAGTACAGAGAAAAACCGCGCCCAACACCCAAAAACCACTGATATGTGTCAACGAACCAGTGTAATTAAACACCATATTGAGGGCATAATAAGGGTTTAATGCCGTCCAGATGCTTGGATAATTCATAATTTGTTGTACGCCAAGCATGCCAATCATTCCGAACCAAAGCACCATAATGGGTCCAAATGCAATACCAATTTTGTTCGTCCCAAATTGTTGAATGGCAAAAAGCACCACCATAATCGTTACCACAATCGGAACGGTATGCAAATGTTCTTGACCCGGAATCAACCGAAGCCCCTCAATGGCAGACGAAATCGAAATCGGCGGTGTCAAAAAACCATCGGCAATCAGCGACGCACAGCCAATAATGGCAGGAACAATCACCCAAGGCGTAGGATATTTGCGAACCAACGCATACAATGCAAAAATGCCGCCTTCGCCTTTGTTGTCCGCATTGAGTGCCAAAACGACGTATTTAATAGTCGTGATGATAATCAACGTCCAAAAAACGCAGGAAATGCCGCCAAGAACTAAGTCCCGAGAAACCTGTTCCGCGCCAATAATTGCTTTTACTACGTAAAGCGGCGAGGTACCAATGTCGCCGAAAACGATGCCCAACGTGATGAGAATGCCCGCCGTAGAAAGTGGCATCGAGTGCGCGTAGGCACTATGCCCGCTACCATGGTTTGCTTGTGATGAACTCATTATTGTATAAAAAATTCTATATAAATTATTTTTTTTGATGCGTATTTTGAAAATCGTATTTTCTCAACAGTTATATATAAAAAAAAACGCGCCAAAGATTTATAAAAACGCGCAAAGATACATTTTTCACAAATCATCAAACCTTTTTTTTCAAAAAATATCTTTTCCCTCGTTACTCAACTATTTTTTTTCACAAATCATCAAACCGTTTTTTTCAAAAAAAATCGTTGCCGTCAATCGTTCGACCGTTTTTTTCATTCGTTCGTCTTATTTTTTACCGCCAATCCTCGTCATCTGCTTATTTTTGTTCTATAAAAATTCAATAAAAAAGAAATCAACAATTCCATTTTTTTTTGATTTTTTTTGAATTTTCTTAAATTTTTTCAAAAAAATGCCCCCCCCCAGTATAATCCGCCCAAAAATCATTTTTTGAGCATTTTTAAAAAAAAGAATTATTAAAAATTTATAAAATTTATGAACGTTTTAGAAATCACGAATTTGACGAAAAGATATGGCAAACTAACTGCCGTCAATAACCTCAATTTGACCGTAAAAGCGGGGCAAGTTTTCGGAGTCTTGGGACCAAACGGTTCAGGAAAAACCACAACATTGGGTTGCGTGTTGGGCATCACGAAAGCCGATTTTGGCGATTTTACTTGGTTTTCGGGCAAATATGGCGCGTCGCCGCTCCGAAAAGTGGGCGCATTGCTCGAAACACCAAATTTTTATACCTATCTAAACGCCGTTGACAACCTCCGCATCGTGGCGCATTTGAAACAAGACCTCAACAATTTCGACCAACGAACCGAAGAGATTTTGAAAACCGTCAACCTTTGGCATCGCCGCGACACGCCTTTCAAAGCCTATTCTTTGGGCATGAAACAGCGACTTGCCATCGCCTCTACCCTCGTGGGCGACCCCGATTTGATGATTTTTGACGAACCCACCAACGGACTTGACCCCACAGGCATCGCCGAAGTGCGACAATCTATCTTAAATATCGCCGCAAGCGGAAAAACCATCATCATCGCCAGTCACATGCTCGACGAAGTGGAAAAAGTTTGTTCGGACGTAGCCATCATCAAAAATGGCAATCTCTTGGCGCAAGGTTCCGTCGGCGGCATTTTGAAACAACAACCCACCATCGAAATCGCCGCAAAAGACCTCGATATACTGGGGGGTATGCTCGCAGACATCAATTTCGTAGAAAAAATAGAAAAAATGTCGAACGGACATCTTTCCGTTCAGCTTTCAGAAGGCAAAAATGCTTTCGACATCAGCCAATTGGTTTTTGAAAAAGGCATCGTTTTGACACATCTAAATGAGAAAAAACGCAGACTGGAAGAAGAATTTTTAGCCATCACCGCAAAAGCATCTTAAAAAAAATATCCAAAATATTAAAAATAAGTAAAATACAAAAAAGCCTTTCCACACACACGGAAAGGCTTTTTTTGCTGTTTTAAATTTTTATATTATTTTTATTTCATCAACGTAACGGTTCCATCTTTCACGATTTCATTTCCCTTACAGACAAAAGTTACTTTCCACAGATAAACGCCTGGACTGACGGGAACACCATTGAGTGTTCCGTCCCAACGTTCGAGCGGATTGGTGGCAGAAAACATGATGGCTCCGTAGGCATCAAAAATTTCAAATGCCACAAATTTATCCAATGTAAATGGATTTGATATAAAAAAATTGTCATTTAATCCATCGCCATTGGGCGTAAATGCTTTGGGAATCAACAATTCGCTACAATCCAGCGTCGTTGGGTCAATCACTTGTATGTTCAATGCCTCGATGGAAGTACAATAAGACGGGTCTTTCAAAGACAACAAATACCGAAATCTACCCGCTTGCGTAGGCGTGATGGTCGTTTTGTAAGCCGTCGGATTGGCAATATTGGTGGTCGGCGACCAACTAAATTCCGTCGCGCACGTGCGCACGACATCGGTTGCCAAACTGCTGCCCAAAAACATGACGGTATCTCGATTCACCAATTTATCGGGGCGATAATACAATGCCGCCACTTCTTCGTCGTTGATGGCGCGGTCATAAATCCGAAGTTCGTCTAACAAACCTTGCAAACGACGTTGCGAAGTCCCGATGCACGGACCCGCCGAAAACGTCAACGGGCGAACATTTGTAATCACCACCCGATTGACGGCAGTCGAAGCCGAACCCGCCTGTTTGCCATTTACAAATAATTTCAATTGATTATACGAACGAACCACAACGATGTGATACCAACATCGAAACCGTTCCAATGTGTCTAACAAATCCAATCGGGCATTGATGGTATGGCGTTTTGTTCCTTTTTCAACCAGTTCCACGCCCAACGTTCGATAGGCGGGATTGTAGGTGATGCTCATGCTGCTGGTGTCCGACGAGCAATCTGCTTTTTTGCTGAACAAATCATAAAAAATATTACTGCCAGAATTTTGAAAAGGCTTGAAGTAAAAGCTCATCGAAAAATCGTAGCTCTTGAAATTGTCGAAAACCGCAGGTCCGATGATGGCTCCGCCCATGCGTTGCCCGTCCATGATGAGGGCATTGCCGCGCACGCCACAACCCAACGCAGGCGACGTGTCGCCCGTTGAATAGATAATCGAGTTGTTGTTGCCGCTCAAATCGCGTGTCGGATTTGAATCGAAATTAAAAAAGGCAACCAAACCCTTGTCGAGGCGAACTTGCGCATGGGAGACGGCTACGAAAACCGTCAAAAATAAGGTCAAAAAACGAAATTTCATTGTCAGTTTAATCAATTTATAAAACGTTGATAACGAATTTACTTAAAAAAAAATCCCCACTTTTTCAAAATTTCTGAAAGGATTTTTATCAACAAAAATCTTTACGCCCACCATTCCAAACGTTATCCAAACGTTAGAAAATGCTTTTTATTTTGCAAAAAACGATAGAATACGTTTATTTTTCAGGAAAAATTAGGCTTCAATTTTCAATATTTTTTTCAAGGCGATGGCTTTTTCGTAGGCAATTTCAACGTCTTCGGCAAGCACGTTGACGTGTCCCATTTTGCGAAAAGGCTTCGTTTTTGCCTTTCCATAACGATGCACAAACACACCCCCAGTATCCAACGCCTTTTCAAAATTTTTATAGCGGGCATCGCCTTCAAACGGCGGCGTTCCCAACAAATTGAACATCACAGACGCACTCGTGAGCCGCGTGTCGCCCAATGGAAGATTCAATATGCCTCGAATATGCTGCTCGAACTGCGACGTAATGGACGCTTCAATCGTATGATGACCCGAATTGTGCGGGCGCGGAGCCACTTCGTTCACCAAAATTTCGCCGCGTGAAGTTTGAAAAAATTCGACGGCTAAAACACCGCAAATATCTAATTTTTCTATCAAGTCAAGTGCAATTTTTCGCACCAAATTTTCTGTCCGTCGCGACACGTAGGCGGGCGCGAGTTGCATGTCCAACAAATTTGCCGTTTCGTCAAATTCCATTTCCACGCTTTGATAAACTGCCGCGTTGCCGTCCGAATTTCGCGCCGCAATGACCGCAATTTCCTTGTCAATCGCCACCATTTTCTCAAGTAAACAAGGCACGTCGGGCAACTTTTCGACATCGTCGAGGGTTTTCAAAATCGAAACGCCTTTTCCGTCATAACCGCCCGTTCGAGACTTCCAAACGCAAGGCAATTGCCACGTTTCCAAACCTTTTTTCAAGGCTTTTTTGTCGGCAAAACATGCAAATTCGGCAGTTGGAATGCCATTTTTTTGATAAAATTCTTTCTGTAAACCCTTGTCTTTTATCAGCGACAACGCCGACGGACGCGGGTGAACTACCTTTCCTTCGCGTTCGAGTTGGAACAAAGCGGCTTCGTTGACATGCTCAATTTCGATGGTCAAAACGTCCACTTTTCGTCCAAATTGCAAGACCGTTTCGTAATCTTTGAAATCTCCTTGCTCAAAATAATTGCAAAAATGACGCGCAGGAGCCGCCGCATCAGGGTCGAGAATGGAGATGTCCAAATGCCATTTTCCAACGGCGAGACAAAGCATTTTGCCCAACTGCCCACCCCCCAGTATGCCTATTTTTTTTGAAAACATTTTTGGTAAAGAAACTAAAAAATTTG
>JBJOPA010000139.1:0-19081 GCA_046051005.1 Bacteroidota bacterium | reverse complement strand
CCACGCCTCTGTCGAAGTACGTTTGCGCCGAAATGCCGCCCCCCCCAGTATTCTGACGGTTTTCTCTGACTTCGGATAGTAATTTATCATATTTTTTTTTCAACTCACTTACACCGTTGGCATCTATCGTGTAGGTTTGCCCGCCCGAACTAAATTCAACGGGATAATCGGCGGCAGACAGATTTTTCATGTTGCTGCTAATATTTTCCAATTGTCTCAACGATTGGTCATATTTTCCCAAAACATTGAGTGCCGAAGCGTACATATAATCGCTTTTGGTGGCTACAAAATTGGTGAATTTTGGGTGCGTTTGCTTGTCCGAAAAGGCATTTTTGGTTTTTTTATACTGGGATTCTAGGTTTTCCAATCCGTTGGGCGTGTCGGCGCGCAAGGCGTTGAAAAATGAAATAAAACTGGTGTAGGCATTGTATTGTTCCGTCACGTTTTGGGACAATAATGGTTGGACGCACAAAAAAGTAAGCGCGAAAAAGATTGCTTTAAAATTTCTCATAAATTATAAATTGCTTCAAAAAAGGTAAAAAAAAAGATGATAGGGTTAAAATAGATTTTAAAAAGAATGACGAAGAAGATGCCAAACACAAATAATTGGCACTTTGGGATTTATTCGCATATTTTTAGGTAAAAATCAGGGAATAACGTTTCATTCAATTATAATTTCAAGATGCAATAATACTGACAAATTCATAAATATGTCTTCATAATTATTAAAAATACACCGAATTGGGTATATTTTTTTCGTTTTTTGACACTTTATACTGGGGGGGGGCTATTTTTTGGAATTTTGATTTTCAGAGCGACTCAATTTTTCAAAAAAAAACCTAATTTTGCGCCCTTTGAAATCAATTAAAAAAATCAAATATCATTTCAAGGTAAAATAGGTTAAAAAATAAAAAATATGGCGCAGCAAGAAGACATCTTTAAACAACTCACGGCACATTGCAAAGAATATGGTTTCATCTATCCCAGTTCGGAGGTTTATGACGGTTTGAGTGCCGTTTATGACTACGGTCCGTACGGTTCGTTGCTCAAAAACAACATCAAGGAATATTGGTGGCGGGCGATGGTGCAGCTCAACGAAAACATTGTGGGCTTGGATTCGGCTATCTTCATGCACCCCAAAACTTGGAAGGCTTCGGGTCACGTGGACGCATTCAACGACCCCATGTTGGACAATAAAGATTCTCAAAAACGCTATCGCGCCGATGTGTTGATTGAAAATCACGTCGCCAAAATTGAAGAAAAAATAAAAACCGAAGTCGCAAAAGCCGCAAAACGCTTCGGCGAATCTTTTGACGAAACCGTCTATCGCGACACCAATCCGCGTGTGATGGAATATTTGGCAAAAATACGAGATATCGAAACCCGTTTGGCAGACAACATGACACGTGGTGACATGCCGGGTTTGAAATCTATGATTGAAGAACTCGAAATCGTTTGCCCCGTTTCGGGTAGCCGAAATTGGACAGACGTGCGACAATTTAATCTCATGTTTTACACCCAATTGGGGCAAGTGGCGGGCGAAGAAGGCAAATTGTATTTGCGTCCAGAAACAGCGCAAGGCATTTTTGTCAATTTTTTGAATGTTCAAAAATCTACGCGACAAAAAATTCCGTTTGGAATTGCCCAAATTGGCAAGGCTTTTCGGAACGAAATCGTGGCGCGACAATTCATTTTCCGAATGCGCGAATTTGAACAAATGGAAATGCAATTTTTTATTCGACCGGGCAGCCAAATGGAATGGTTCAGCAAATGGAAAGAAAATCGCATGAATTGGCATCTCGCACTCGGCACATCGCCTGCAAAATTGCGTTACAAAGACCACGACAATTTGGCGCATTATGCCGATGCCGCAACTGATATTCAGTTCGAGTTTCCGTTCGGATTCAAGGAATTGGAAGGCATTCACTCGCGCACGGGCTTCGATTTGGGCGCGCATCAAGAACTTTCGGGCAAAAAAATGCAATATTTTGACCCCGAACTCAATGAAAGTTACGTTCCGTTTGTTGTCGAAACTTCGGTCGGCGTTGACCGCATGTTTTTGGCACTCATGGGCAATGCCTTGATGGACGAAACCGTACCAGACGCACAAGGCGCGGACTCTACGCGAACCGTTTTGAAGTTGCATCCCGCCATTGCGCCCGTGAAAGTTGCCGTTTTGCCGTTGCTGAAAAACAAGGAAGAATTGACAACAAAAGCAATGGAAATTTTTAATACGTTGCGATTTGTCACCCATGCCCAATACGACGAAAAAGATGCCATTGGTCGTCGCTATCGCCGTCAAGATGCCATCGGAACGCCGTTTTGCGTCACCGTTGATTTCCAAACGTTGGAAGACCAAACCGTCACCATTCGCGACCGCGACACCTTGAAACAAGACCGCGTTCACATCAGCGAACTCGAAAACATCGTGTTGTCGAAAACAAATATGGGGCTATTGTTGAAAAAATTGGTGTAAAAAAAAATATGGCGGGCGAAACGGATTTGTCTATTTTGTTGAAAAATATGTTGCCCATTTTGAATGAAGGCGATTATGTTTTTTGTCAATTGTCAACCCAAAAAATGCCAAATTCTGATGAAATTTTAATGATTTTCAAGGAAAAAGAAGGCATTACGTTGATTTTAGAAAAAAGTGTTGCCCAAAAATATGGCTTCGACTCACAACATTTGTTCGCTTGGATAACGCTTCAAGTACATTCGTCGTTGGCGGCAGTTGGATTGACGGCGGCATTTTCCGATGCGTTGGCAAACGAAAATGTGAGTTGCAACGTAGTGGCGGCTTATTTTCACGACCATATTTTTGTCCCAAAAGTAGATGCCAAAAAAGCATTGAATATTTTAGATAATTTGAAATTTAAAGTTTAAAAATTATTTTTCTCGTTTTTATTTCTCAAAAAATGCCCCCCCCCAGTATAAAACCACTTTTTGAAGGGTTTTGACTATGAAAAAGGTGTTTTTGGAATTAAAATTTATAAAAAATAAATTCCTAAAAAAAATATGTTACAACTCAATTTTATTCGGGAAGAACGTCAGCGCGTAGAAGCAGGTTTGCGCAAACGCAACTGGACAGATGCGCAAATAGAAGTCATCGGACAAGTGATTGCATTGGACGACCAACGCCGCAAAAATCAAGCAGAATACGACAATTTGAAAGGCGAAAGCAATCAAATTGCCAAAAAAATCGGCATCCTCATGCAGCAAGGCGAACGCGGCGAAGCCGATGCTTTGCGCGTAAAAGTAACCGCCGACAAGGAAACCCTCAAAAATTTGGAGGCAAACGCAAACGAAATTGCCGAAAAACTCGAAAATTTGTTGTATTCCATTCCAAATATTCCGAATGAGACGGTTCCGCACGGCAAAACACCTGACGATAATGAAATATATCAACCACATGTTGGCGCGTTGCCCGTTTTGCCCGAAGGCGCAAAACCGCATTGGGAACTCGCCGACCAATATGGCATTTTTGACCTTGCGTTGGGCGTAAAAATCGCGGGCGCGGGCTTTCCCGTCTATCGTGGAAAGGGCGCGCGTTTGCAGCGTGCGCTCATCAATTTTTTTCTCGACGAAGCCATCAAAGCGGGTTACGAAGAGGTGCAACCGCCGCATTTGGTCAACGAAGCCAGCGCACGCGGAACGGGCAATTTGCCAGATAAAGAAGGGCAAATGTACCACGCAACCGTAGATGATTTGTATTTAATCCCAACTGCCGAAGTTCCTGTGACAAATATTTGGCGCGATGTCATTTTGGCAGAATCTGATTTTCCCGTCAAAGCAACGGCTTACACGCCGTGTTTTCGTCGCGAGGCGGGCAGCTATGGCGCGCATGTTCGCGGCTTGAATCGGGTGCATCAGTTCGACAAAATAGAAATTGTACAGATTGCGCACCCCGACCAATCGTATGACCGATTGCAGGAAATGCTCGCGCACGTGAGCCAATTGTTAGAAAAATTGGAACTTCCGTATCGAATTTTGAAACTTTGCGGCGGCGATATGGGCTTCACGTCGGCGTTGACTTATGATTTTGAGGTTTGGTCGGCGGCGCAAGAACGTTGGTTAGAAGTTAGCTCGACTTCCAACTTCGAGACCTATCAAACCAATCGGCTCAAAGCGCGTTTTCGCGACGCGGACGGCAAGATTCGCTTGGCGCACTCGCTCAATGGCTCGGCGTTGGCGTTGCCGCGCATCGTGGCTTCGTTGCTCGAAAACCACCAAACGCCCGAAGGAATCCGCATCCCAAAAGCGTTGCAATCCTATTTTGGAGCCGCAATTTTAGATTAAAATGCACTTTTTCAAGGAAAAATACTCAAAAATGCCGCTTCCTACTGGGGGGGGCATTTTTTTTGAAAAAATATTTTTGTTTTTAAAATATTTTGTTTTCCATGTTCTTCGTTGATATTTTTTTAGTCGTCGTGCTTTTGTTGGGCAGTTTTTTTTGTGAAAAATAGAAAAATAGCGTTTTATACTGGGGGGGGCATCTTTTCGAGTTTTTTTTCTAATTTTGCCCTCCGAAAGTGGCAACTTTTTTTCATATTTAGTTTTACGAATATACAAAATGATTGAGGCAAAAAATATTCAAAAATCGTTTGGAACGCTCCAAATACTGGGGGGGGTAGATTTTTCGGCAGAAAGTGGCGAAATGGTGTCCATTATCGGCAAATCTGGCGCAGGAAAAACCACGTTGTTACACATTTTGGGAACGCTTGACCGCGCAGACGGCGGCTCGTTGCGCATCGAAAACACGGAAATCAGTAAACTTTCTGCAAGAGATTTGGCTGCTTTTCGGAATGAAAAAATTGGTTTTGTCTTTCAATTTCATCATTTGTTACCCGAATTTAACGCCCTCGAAAACGTAACGATTCCCGCGTTGATTGGCAAAAAAAACAAGCGTCAAGCCGAAAAAAAAGCCACCGAACTACTCGAATACTTGGGTTTGGGACATCGCCTGACGCACAAACCTGACCAATTGTCGGGCGGCGAACAGCAGCGCGTTGCCGTTGCCCGTGCGCTCGTGAACCAACCCGTCGTCGTTTTTGCCGACGAACCAACGGGAAATTTGGACTCGAACACGTCAAGCGATTTGCATAATTTGTTCCTCCAACTCAAAAAAGATTTTGGTCAAACCTTCGTCATCGTTACGCACAACAACGAACTTGCAAAATTAAGCGACCGAATCATAGAAATGAGCGACGGAAAAATTTTGGTTTAAATCAAAAATCTATAAAAAGTCTATACAAAAATTTATAAAAAAATCTAATAAAAAAAGCCGCATTGCAAACGCAATACGGCTTTTTTTGATATTAAAAACGGGTTTGACGATTTATGCGTCAACTTTCGCATATTTTGCATTGGCTTCGATGAAAGCGCGGCGTGGCGGCACTTCATCGCCCATGAGCATCGAGAAAATGCGGTCGGCTTCGACGGCATCGTCAATCGTAACGCGATTGAGAATGCGGTCAACTGGATTCATCGTGGTTTCCCACAATTGTTCGGCGTTCATTTCGCCCAAACCTTTGTATCGTTGAATTTTTACAGAATCGTCATTTTTTCCACCGCTAAAATCCGTAACGGCAGCGCGGCGTTGCTCTTCTGTCCAGCAATAACGCTGATGTTTTCCTTTCCAAATTTTGTACAACGGCGGTGCGGCGACATAAATATGTCCACGTTCGATGAGCGGACGCATGTATCGGAAGAAAAACGTCAAAATCAAGGTCGTGATGTGGCTGCCGTCAATGTCCGCGTCACACATAATCACGACTTTGTGATAGCGCAATTTTTCGATGTTCAAATATCTTTCTCCATTTTCTTCGGCAATGCGAACGCCAAGCGCGGTAAAAATATTTTTAATCTCTTCATTTTCATAAATTCGATATTCCAACGCTTTTTCGACGTTCAAAATTTTGCCTCGAAGCGGCAAAATGGCTTGAAAAAATCGGTCGCGTCCTTGCTTTGCGGTTCCACCCGCCGAATCTCCTTCGACGAGGAAAATTTCAGAAGCCGCGGGGTCTTTGGAAGAACAATCCGCCAATTTACCCGGAAGTCCGCCGCCTGTCAAGACATTTTTGCGTTGCACCATCTCGCGGGCGCGTTGTGCGGCAGCGCGGGCGGTGGCTGCCAAAATCACTTTTTCAATGATTTTTTTAGCTTCGCTTGGGTTTTCTTCGAGGTAATATTTCAAGGCTTCGCCGACTGATTTGGAGACGATGCCCGTTACTTCTTGGTTGCCCAATTCACCTTTGGTTTGCCCTTTAAATTCTGGCTCAGGAATTTTGACGGAAATGACCGCCGTCATGCCTTCTTTAAAATCTTCGCCCGAAATGCTTTCTTTCAATTTCTTGAACAAGCCATTTTCTTCGCCATATTGTTTAAAAACCCTTGCAATTGCCATTCTGAAACCCTTGACGTGCGTGCCACCTTCGCGGGTATTGATGTTGTTGACAAATGCCGCAATCGTTTCGGAATAAGACGTATTGTAGGTCAAGGCAACTTCTACTTCTACGTTTTCTTTTTCGTCGCGTGCTTTTACGTAAATCGGTTTGTCGGTCAACGTGGTTTTGGCTTCGTCGAGGTATTTTACAAACTCACGCAAGCCGCCTTCTGAAAAGAAATTGTCTTTTCGGAAGCTGCCGTCGTCCATCGTTTCGCGTTCGTCGGTCAAGTTGAGGAACAAGCCGCTGTTCAAAAACGCCATTTCGCGGAAGCGGTTTGCCAACGTGTCGTAGCGATAGACCAAATCTTCAAAAATTTCTGCATCGGGTTTGAAACGAATGGTCGTACCTGTTCTGTCCGATTCGCCAACGACTTTTACGTCGTAAAGCGGTTTGCCTTGCGAATATTCTTGAACAAATATCTTTCCTTCGCGGTGGATTTCCGCCCGAAGGTCAATCGAAAGCGCATTGACACACGACACACCCACGCCGTGCAAACCGCCCGATACTTTGTAGGTATCTTTGTCGAATTTACCGCCTGCGTGCAACACCGTCAAGACGACTTCCAAAGCAGATTTGTTCAATTTTTTTTGAATGCCCGTTGGAATGCCACGTCCGTCGTCGCGCACCGATACCGAATTGTCGGCATGGATAATCACGTCAATGTTGTTACAATGTCCCGCCAAGTGTTCGTCAATGGAGTTGTCCACCACTTCCCAAACCAAATGGTGCAAGCCGCGCACGTCGGTGCCACCAATGTACATGCCTGGGCGTTTTCTAACCGCTTCTAAGCCTTCTAATGCCGTAATATTGTCTTCACTATAACCAGCGTTAGGAACTAATTTTTCGGGGGTTTCTGCTAAGTTTTCCAACAATTTTTTATTTTTTTTATTTCTAAATTAAAATTTTCCTTGAAAAAATGCCAAAAGCATTCTAAAATTGCCCAGATACTGGGGGGGGGGCTATTCGCACAAAGATACAACTTTTTTGATGATTTTTTTACGTTTTTTTTCGCCCTTTGTTGCGTTTTTTTTAATGCAGTTGATTTAAGACGGTTTAAAAAAAAATGGGTATTTTCTGGACAAAAATATCCAAAAAATACCCACGACAACAACACTAAATTATCAAAAATTAAAACAAAGAGATACCATCTTTTCCAATGTGCAAGGCTTTCAAATCCGTTGTACGGGTCGAAAAATCCGTTGGAGAACTCTCCAAACGCAACACCCCACGCGGACAAACCGCCGAACAAACCCCACAACCTACGCACGATGCACGCACCACCGCTTGACCTTTTTGCGCATAACTCCGAACGTCAATCCCCATTTCGCAATACGTCGAACAGTTGCCGCAACTAATGCACTGACCACCGTTTACCTCAATCCGAAAACGTGAAAAATATTTCTGAAAAATACCCAAAATCGCCGCCTGCGGACAACCAAAACGACACCAAACCCGATTTCCGAAAATTGGATAAAAACCCGTCCCGATTACGCCCGAAAATGTCGAACCAATCAAAAATCCATAAAATTTTGAATATCCTTGAGAAAATTCACCTAAAATTTTGCCATTGTAAGCTGAATTTATCCACAACGTAGTCGTCAAACCAATGATTAACAACAACACAATGTGAATCGAATAACGCTCAAAACGCCATGCCGAAAGCGACTTGTTGGAAAGTTGCCGAAACGAATCGCCCGCCGTTTCCGCCAAACCACCGCAACCACAAACCCAACTACAATACCAACGTTTGCCATAAAAATACGTCAAAACAGGCACGCCCACAAACGACATCGCCACCGTCCAAAAGCCCATAAACATCGGCAAACCACCTTTGTTATATAAATTATGAAAATTTGACGGAAACAAATAATCCGATTTGAGGGGCCAGAAATAAGAAAAATAGAACGAAGGCTCGTGCATAATTTTCAAAAAAGCGGGAATCAAATAAGACAACATTAATTGAAAAAACATCACCGACACTGTTCTGATGATTTGATAGCGATTGTGACGATATTTCCAAATAAATTTTGCGCCCAACAACAACACCGAAAACGTATAAATCGTGCCATACACAAACCATTGGTCGGCAGGCGCATGTTGCACAAACTGGCTCAACGGGTCAAATAGTTGAATAATATTTTTCATGTATTCGGCGTACCAATACAGCACAATGTAGAACGAAGTCAGCGCAACGCCGACCAACCAAGCCAGTATGCCACGCGCCGAAATGTTGCTAAAAAACACGCCATCGTTTTTGATGCCTTCGGGCTTATTGGCGTAGCGGTCGTATGCCCACACGAAGCCGCCGAGCGTCAAACTCGTGAAAATAACCCATAACAAGGTACTTGCGGCGGTCAAACCTACGCCAATCCATGCCAATGCAAACATTGAAACGCCGAAACCAATCAGGGCGTAAGCAATTTTTTCTAGCGTCGAAAAACCCGTCGCTTGGGGGCGTACCAACGCCAAACTAATATCCGTTTTCTGTCCAAACATATCATCAAAATTTTTATAAATCCTACAATTCAAAAAAAAAGTAGAAGGCTTTTTTAGTCCGCAAATATATGCTTCCAATTGTAACGATTCTATAACGTTTCCAAAAAAAAGCATATAAAAATGCTCCCCCCCAGTATAATTGCCCTTTTTGAGCGTTTTTTTATTGTTTTTTTTTTGAAAAAATGTTTTTTTTGAAAAAAAAAACCGTTTTTCAGGTTTCGCGTTGATATTTTTTTAGTCGTTTGTGTTTCAAAAAGGCAATTAAAAATCGTTCAATTTTCTGTCATTTTGACAGACCAAACGATGGCACTTCGGTCGTCGGAAACCGAAACCAACGTCTCCGCATCGTCCGCCCATGCCAACCGATTGACCGACCGAATGTGACAGCCGTGCCGAATCGTATCCACGACTTTCAGCAATTCAAAGGTTTCGGACGACCAAATTTTGATGGTTTTGTCGCGGCTTGCGGTTGCAAAAATGGGCAATTTGGGGTGCATCGCAATGGCATTTATCGTAAACCAATGCGCATTTATCGTTTTCAGAAGCGAAAATGCCTCCCCCCCAGTATCGGAATCAGAAAACGAGACATTTTCGATATTCCAAATTTTTAAAACGGCATCGCGTCCACCAGCAATTAATATTTTTTCATCACTAGAAAATTCCATCGAAAAAATGGATTTTTCAAAAGCATTTTTCAAAATCGTTAATACATTCAAATTTTTATCTAACAAAAAAATATGTCCGTCCGAACCGCCCACCGCCAACCAACCTCGCGTAGGCGCGTAGGCAATGGCACGCAAGCTGCGCCGCGAAAGTTGTATGCTTTCGACGGAGCGAAACGGGGCGATTTGCCAGCGCGTCAACACGCCGTTGCCGCCGATGGAGAGCAACGAATTTTCAGAAATTTGGAGGCTTGCAAACGTGCCTTTTCCGCCGTGATGGGCAATATTTACGGAGGCATCGGGCTGTTCGAGGTCAATCAGCCGCACGCCGCCGTCCATGTCACCGACCAATATTTTGGACTGAAAAGCCAGTTTTTGAAGCGAAAAAATTTGTTTTTCCGTCTTTGCCACCAGCCGTCCGAGTTCGGGTTGGTCAACATCCCATCGCACCAACCACGCATCGCCGCCGCCCGTCCAAATTGCATTTTCGGACACATCGAGCGCGTAAATCGCGGCATTGTGTCCCAACAATTGGGCTTTTTTTTCAATTTCGATACGCATTTTTTCCTCGTTTTGGATATTTTTTTTGCAAAAATAACAAATTATATTGGGGGGGGCATAAAAAAAGCCTCACACACGGGCGCGAGGCTTTTTTTTTATATTTTTTTTCAATTTTTGATGCCTTCTACGATGACGGAAATGCCGATTCGATTGAACACCATTTTGTCCACCATTTTGAAGACGGGAACCAATGCGTCGTACAATTTCATCTGTCCACTTGGAATGGTTTTTTTCTTCAATACAACGCCCGAAAACCACCAACCCGCAATGGCTGCCAAATTGAAATATTGACTATTTGCAATTTGAAAATCATTTTTTTCAAACAATTGCGTCAAACTTTGGCGATTGTAGCGGCGATAATGTTCCAACGCTACGTCAAAACCGTTGAAAAGTGCTTGAAAAGCAGGCACCAAAACCACCAATCGTCCGCCTTTTTTGAGCAATTTTTTAGCATTTGCGACCGCCAATTGGTCGTTTAAAATATGTTCGACCACATTGAGGGCAAACACGCCATCGAAAGTTTCGAGTAAATCGGCGTATTCGGTTTCAAAATTTTCATGCACCAAATCAATATTTCGCACGCCCAAACACGTCGGCGCGTGGGCAAATTGCTGCCGCAAATGGTCGCAATAATTGTCTCGAATGTCCGAAAGCAGGAGTTTTCGGTCATTTTTCAAGTAGAATTGAGAAATATTTCCGATGCCGCTTCCAATTTCGAGTATTCGCCCTTCGAGGTTTTTGCCCGTCACGCGATACATCCATTCGTTGAATTGGTGCGCATTGGCAATGGCTTCGAGGGTTTCCATTCCTTCTTGGTCAATCGGTTTGAAATCAAAAATTTGGTCAGTCATTATTTTCTTTATTAATTTATTTTTTTTCAAAAAAAAACTACCCCCCAGTATGTTGGACGATTTGAAGACAAAAAAACGAAAAATATTTACTTTTCGTTTTTTGTCTTTCCTGTTTTTATTTTTTTTGATAATATTTATTTTCCGAGCAATCTCAACAAATATTCTCCGTAGCCACTTTTGATGTATTTATTGCCCAATTTTTCGAGTTGTGCGGCATCAATGAAGCCCATTTCGTAGGCAATTTCTTCGATACAACCGATTTTCAAGCCTTGTCTTTCTTCGATGACTTGAATAAATTGAGCGGCTTGGAGGAGCGAATCGTGGGTTCCCGTGTCCAACCAAGCTACGCCGCGCCCTAAAACGCCGACTTGCAAGTTGCCACGTTCCAAATAAATTTTGTTAACGTCCGTAATTTCGTATTCGCCGCGTGGACTTGGTTTCAAGTTTTTAGCAATTTCAACGACTTCGTTGTCGTAGAAATAGAGACCTGGAACGGCATAATTCGATTTGGGTTTTGCGGGTTTTTCTTCAATCGAAACAGCGCGTTTTTGCGCATCGAACTCGACCACGCCGTAGCGTTCGGGGTCGGCAACGGGGTAGGCGAAAACTACTCCGCCTTTGGGATTGGAGCATTCGCGCAAGAGTTCGGGCAATCCATTTCCATAAAAAATATTATCGCCCAAAATGAGTGCCGCCGAATCGCCGTTGATAAATTCTTCGCCCAAGACAAAAGCCTGCGCCAAACCGTTGGGGTCGTGCTGCACTTTATATTCAAATCGGCAACCGATGTCGCTTCCGTCGCCCAACAATTTTTCAAAATTGGGCAAGTCGTGTGGTGTCGAAATGATGAGAATTTCGTTGATTCCCGCTTGCATCAAGGTGCTGAGCGGATAATAAATCATGGGTTTGTCATAGACGGGCATCATCTGTTTGCTCACGGCGAGGGTGAGTGGATAGAGTCGCGTGCCAAGCCCGCCTGCCAAAATTATTCCTTTCATAATCTTTTTTTAAAAATATTTCAAAAAAGCTACCCCCCAGTATAATCCCCCTTCAATCCTCCCGAAGGGAGGAGGAAAGCGCATTTTGTAGGGTTTTTTTGAGAAAATTACTACAATTTGGTGTTGTTTTTTGAAGTTTTTTATATTTTTCAAATATTTTTTTATAAAAATTTTCAATAAAACCAATTTTGTTGTTGCAACAGTCGTTGGGTTCTGAAAATAAATTCGTTGGCACGAAACGGGTACGAAATGAAATCGTTTGCGCCTGCGTCGAGTGCGTTGGCGATGTCGGTTTCGTTGTCGAGGTCTGCCATAATCATGATGGGGACATTGCTTTTGAGTTCTTCTCGCACCATTTCGAGGAACATGCGGGGTTTCATGTCAAGCGAATGTAGGTTGATGACGACAATGTCCGCATCGTTGTTGTGAATGTGTAACAATGCCTCGCGTGCGTTGGCAGCGCGAAGCATTGTGATACCAAACCGTTTTAGTCTGAATGCTAATACGGTTTGCAACAACGCATTCGGCTCGTATAAAAGGAGTCGAATTTGTTGTTTTTCAATATTTTTGATGTTAAACCGATTATTGCGCTGCAATTTTTAATTCTTCGATTACTTTTTCTGAAATTTCGGTTAATTGTGCCACCAAGCCTACTGCTTCGGGCAAGTCCATTTGGTGGCGCGTGATGTGTTCGAGGCGGCGATTGGCTTCGGTCATCGGTTCGTTGCCCACAAATGCGAGGGTGGTTTTCATTTTGTGGCTCACCTGAAAAAGGTCTGCCCAATTTTGCTCGCGCAAAAGTACGTTCATTTTTTCAATTTCCTCTGGAATTTCTGCGGTTAACATTTCGAGCATGGTTTGCAACATTTCGTCGTCGCCGCCTGTCATGCCATTCAAATATTCCAAATTGATAAAGTTGTAGGAAGTCACGGTCATCTTTTTTTAATTATTTTAGTTGAAATGGAGTTTTTTGTTGAAAAAAAGCCATTTTTTTGCTGCGATACTGGGGGGGGGAGCAAAAATACTTTTTTTTCAAATTATTAATTTATAAAATCTATAAAATTTATAAAAAATTGATTTTTAATATTTTTTTTTAATCTAAATCTTCAAAATTCTTTCCTGCATATTTGTGCATTTTGGCGAAAAAATCTTCCAGTTCAAAAGGTTTCAAGACAAAATCGTTGAATCCGTATGCCTTAAATGCGTTGTCTTTTGAAATGTAAGCGTGTGCCGTCATTGCCAAAATGGGCGTTTTGATGTGCTTCATGTTGGTTCTGATGTGTTCGGTGGTTTCGTTTCCGTCCATGACGGGCATCTGAATGTCCATCAAAATGAGGTCAAACGTTTCGTTTTCCAAAATGTCAACGGCTTCACCGCCATGATTGGCAATTTTGAAGGTGACGTTTGGAAAATGTTTTTCGAGCGTTCGTCGCGCCACGAGTTGATTCATTTTGTGGTCTTCTACGAGTAAAAGTCGGCAAAAAAGGTCGGCATTGACAGCTTTTTCTGGCACTTTTGGCGCGTCTGCGGGCGTTGCATACTGGGGGGTAGGGGTTGCGACTTGCAACGGCAATTCAAAATGAATGGTCGAACCTTCGCCGACTTTGCTTTCCGCCCAAATGCGCCCGCCTTGCAAACTTACCAAATTTTTGACAATTGCAAGCCCCAAACCAGTGCCTTCAAACAATCTATCTTTGGTACGAACCCTTGTGAAGGCTTCAAAAATACTGTCTAACTTGTCCGTCGGAATGCCGATGCCACTGTCTTGAACCGAAAACCGCGCCATCACCACTTCGCCATCAGAAATTTTGTTGACTTGTATTCTTACAAAACCTTCATCGGTAAATTTAACTGCATTTCCTACAACATTGAATAAAATTTGGTTCAACCTCAATTTGTCGCTTTTGATTTGTCGAGGCATATCGGGCGCGACTTCGAGCATGAAGGTCAAATTTTTCTCATCTTTTTTATATTGCATCACGTTTATCAAATTGGAAAGCAACTCATCGAGGTCAAAATCTTTTAACTCGAAATCCATTTTCCCATTTTGAAGCGTCGAAATTTCCAAAATATCGTTGATAACACCCAACAAAACCTCCGAAGATTGACGAATCGAGTTTACGTATTCGCGTTGTTCGGTATTCATCGTGGTTTGATTCAACAAATTGCTCATGCCGTAAATGGCGTTCATGGGCGTTCGCATTTCGTGGCTGATGCCTGCGATAAATTCTTCTTTCAATCGCGCCGATTCTTCGGCAACTTCGCGGGCATTTTGAGATTCTGCAAGGGAGCGCAACACGTTTTTGCGTTCAATGGAGTAGCGCAACGTTTTGGCGAGCATGTCAGAATCAAAACCGCCTTTCATCAGAAAGTCTTGCGCGCCTGCTTTCACGGCGTTGAGACCGAGTGCTTTGTCGGACAAACCCGTCATAACAATGACATTGGCATCGGGAACGCTGCTCACCAAATTTTGTAATGTATCGAAACCACGCGAATCGGGCAACGTCAAATCCAGTAAAATTACGTCAAAATCCGATTTTTGCAAAGCCAGAATGCCCGCCGACAGCGTCGTTACGTTCTGAAATTCGCAAAGACCCATGTCGCTTTCTTCCAACAAAATTTGGACAAGCCGCGCATCGCCAGGATTGTCCTCGATGAGCAACACCCGCGTGGGCGGCGATGCTTCCGAAACGGAAGCGGGAGACGAAGGAAGCATAGAAATTGTCATAATTTTCCGAAAAGTTTTAACCCCAAGTGGACGTAGAAATACAGTAAAAAAAAAGTGAATTTATTGCATCAACGTCGGTTTCCCCTTCTCGAAATGGTTTAGTTTAGATTTTTGACCACGTACTTTTTGCAGCTTTTTGAGGCAACACAAAAATTTAGGCGAAATTAAACTAATTTTCCAAAAACGAAAACCAAAAAATCACGTAAAAGTTGATGAACAGAATTGAATTACAAGGTGGGGTTCAATTTTTATACCATTTCGGCTATTTTAAATATGTTTTCAAAAATATATTTTTAAAATTTTGTTTTGAATTGCATTTTTCAAAAAAAATAGCCCCCCCCCAGTATTTGTCCCTTCAAAAAGTAAAAAAAAAGAGTTTTGTTATTAAATTTTCAAAAAAAACGATGAAAAAAACAATTTCTATTGGTTGCGACCACGCGGGCATTGCTTTTAAAACCCCGATTGTGGCGCAATTAGAATCGTTGGGTTGGCAAGTGTTGGATTTCGGAACCAACGGCACGGCATCGGTGGATTATCCAGATTTTGCGCACCCCACGGCAGCGGCGGTCGAATCGGGCGCGGCGCAACGCGGCATCGTCATTTGCGGCAGTGGAAATGGCGTAGCCATCACCGCCAACAAACACCCGTCGGTGCGGTGCGCCCTTTGTTGGTCGCCAGAGATTGTGCAACTGGCGCGGCAACACAACGATGCCAACATGATTGCCATTCCCGCCCGATTCGTGACGCTGGAAACCGCTTTTGAAATGGTGGAAACCTTCTTGAAAACCGATTTTGAAGGCGGAAGACATCAAAATAGAGTCAAAAAAATACCTTGCGCTTAATTTCAAACAATAATCCAAAAAAAATTTAGACCTTTGCAAACTTTTTCAAAAGTCTAAAATTGTTTTAAAAAAATATAAAAATAAAAACGTGGAAAATAAAAACCCTCGAAAAAACAAGAAAGAACGAAAAGACGTTTTTATTGAAAATGTACGCATCATCGGCATGGCGGACAAGGGCAAATCTATTGGCAAAACGCCCGAAGGACAAGCCGTTTTCGTAGAAGACGTGGCTCCCGACGATGTCGTGGACGTGCGCGTGGTCAAAAAAAAGAAAGGCTATATCGAGGCAATTCCCGTTCATTTTCACGAGCGAAGCCCCGACCGCGTGGAGCCTTTTTGTCAACATTTCACGTTTTGCGGTGGTTGCAAATGGCAGCATTTGGACTACGCCGCGCAGCTGAAACACAAACAAAAACAAGTCGAAGACGTGATGACCCATCTCGCCAAAATTCCAATCGGAGAAATGCAGCCGATACTGGGGGGCGAAGACACCACGTTTTATCGCAACAAATTGGAATATACTTTTGCCAATAAAAAATGGTTGACCCTCGAAGCCATGCAAAGTGGCGAATCGAACCTCGAAAATGTGGTTGGTTTTCACCGCGCAGGCGCGTTCGACAAGGTGTTGCCCATCGAAAAATGTTTTTTACAACCCGAACCGTCGAACTTGATTCGCAATACGCTGATTCGATTGGCGCACGAACAGGAATTGAGTTGTTACGACGTGCGGGCGCATGTCGGCTTTCTGCGAAATGTCATGTTGCGCATCACGCGGACGGGCGAGACGATGGTGTTGATGGCGTTTGGGTCGGACAGCCCCAAAAAAATTAGCCGTTTGCTCGACGCTTTGTTAGCTGAAATCCCTACGATTACGTCTTTGATGTATTGCATCAACACGAAAGTAAATGATTTTATGCTTGATTTGCCGATGGTTTGTTATCACGGACAAGATTTTGTGACCGAAACGCTTGGGAATGTGCATTTTCGCATCGGTTCAAAATCGTTTTTTCAAACCAATACGCGACAAGCTGAACGATTGTTTGACACCGTCGTGGATTTTGCGGATTTGAAAGGTACGGAAAACGTATATGACCTTTATACAGGCATTGGTAGCATTGCTTTGTACATGGCGCATCGGGCGCGACACGTCGTGGGCATCGAAGAAATCGAAGCCGCCATTGACGATGCAAAAGCCAATGCCGAACGCAATGAAATTAAAAATACGACTTTCTATGCGGGCGATGTAAAAAATATTTTGACCGACGAATTTGCCGAAAAACACGGCAAACCCGACCTCTTGATTACCGACCCGCCTCGCGCAGGCATGCACCCCAACGTGGTGCAAATGTTGTTGCGATTGGAAGCACCGCGATTGGTCTATGTCAGTTGCAATCCCGCTACGCAAGCGCGAGATTTGGCATTGTTGCACGAAAAATATGACGTTATAAAAATGCGCCCTGTGGACATGTTTCCGCATACGCACCACGTCGAAAATGTGGCATTATTGCAATTGAGATAAAATGTTTTTCTAATTTGATGTCAATAAAAATCAGATAAAAAGCCAATAAGAAAGGTAGCAGCAAAAATATTTTTGTTGCTACCTTTTTTTGTTGATTTTTTGTTAATTTCCTTGAAAAAATGCCCCCCCCCAGTATAAACTGCCTAAAAATCAGAAAAATGGGTTGTTGAGTCGTTCAAAACCTACCGTCGTGGAGCCGCCATGCCCCGAATAGACAACGGTTTCGTCGGGCAGCGTAAATATTTTTGTTTTGATATTTGAAATCAACAAATCGTGATTTCCTCCTGGCAAATCCGTCCGTCCGATGCTGCCGTAGAACAAAACATCGCCGCCGATGAGAAAATTTTCTTTGGCATTATAAAAACAAATATGTGCAGGCGAATGTCCTGGTACAAAAAGCACTTGCAACGCAAAATCGCCAATTTCAACCACATCATTTTCTTCTAAAAAATGGGTGGGCGTTTGGGGCGGCGACATCGGCACGCCGTACATTTCGCCCGCCATGTGCGCCCGCGCAAGCACGGGCAACTCTCCCCGATGGATTTCGACGGCAACGCCATAGGTTTCGGATACAAAATCATTTCCAAAAACATGGTCGAGATGACAATGTGTATTGAGTATTCGACTGATTTTAAGTCCTTTATGTTTGATGAAATTTGTCAATTCATCGCGTTCGCGTTGGGTGTAGCAGCCTGGGTCTATGATGCAGGCATTTTTATTTTCGTCCCACAACACATACGTATTTTCTTGAAAAGGATTGAAGGTAAACACCTTGATTTGGGTTTTCATTTCTCGCATTTTTTCTGAACCATTTAAATTTTGGTCAAATTTCTTATTTTTTTTGATATTGAAAACACATTTTTTTTAAAAACTTTTAAAAATTACCTTTTATTTGGTATAGTTTTTGGCTTTTTAGGAAAAGCACTTTTTCGGAAGTCTTAAACGCAGGGAACTATATTTTTTTGAAATTCTCACAAAGGTTAGTCAGACGGAAGGCAAGTTTCGCCTTTCAAAAGTTCCATCTATTTTTTGGGTTTTATTTTTATTTATTTTTATTTTTATTAATTTTTTTTCAAATTTTATTCAAAAATCTTGTCTGAACCCACGTTGATACTGGGGGGGGGCATTTTTTAATACAGTTTACACAAAAAAATATTTTCTATGAGTACAATGATACAACGTTGGTTAGCGACGTGTTCCGTTGTGTTTTTGACATCGGTTTCGCTGTTGGCGCAGGATTTGTCTATTGCGGTTCGCAATATTTCTGCCAATACGCGCATTGGTTCGACGGTTACGTTTCGAGTCGTCGTCAAAAACGATGGGCGCAGTGCGGTGACAGGCGTGCAAGTCAAAGACTTGTTACCCAGTGGTTTGACCTATGCCAGCCACACGACGGCGGCGGGGACTTATGCCAGCGCAACAGGCATCTGGAACATCGGTAGCATTGCCGCCGCTACGGATTCGGTGGTTTTGGACTTGGTCGCGCAAATTGCGACCGACGGCGTACACACCAACCAAGCCGAAGTGGTGGCGATGACCGAAACCGACACCGATTCGCAACCCAACAACGGCGCATACACGGAAGACGACCTCAGCGGGGCGTGTGTAAGTGTCCCCGTCAACTTCGATTGTCGCGACACCATTCGCCTCGAAGCCAACGCCCCACCGGGTTTTTCCAACTATCAATGGTTTAAAAATGGCAGCCCCATTGCGGGTGCAAACGCGGCTACGTATGTGATTACGGAAGTCGGCGATTTTCATTTTACGGCTACTGCGGGCGCGTCAAGCTGTCCTGCCGAGTTGTGTTGCCCCATTCAAGTACGACAAAATCCGTGCATGAGTTTGGGTAATTTAGTGTTCGTTGATGCGAATAATAACGGTGTGAAAGAGGCATCAGAATTGGGTGTTTCGAGTTTGCCGATAACATTGTTTTCAGTTGGAGCCGATGGCATCAAAGGCACCGCCGATGACCAAACGA